>JBBRZQ010000031.1:0-38809 GCA_038236535.1 Actinomycetales bacterium | reverse complement strand
TCGCGCCCGGTGACCGGGAGGTTCACGGCCTCCAGGCACTACTCGAACTACAAGCCTCCCGACTGCTCACCCGCACGGATCGGGCCGGCAAGGTGCTGCTGCTCCATGAACAAGATCGCGGCCGCTGGGACCGCCTCCTGATCCACCGCGGGCTGACAGCGCTGGCCCGCGCGGAGGCTCTGGGGCGTCCCGTGGGCGGCTACACCGTCCAGGCCGCGATCGCCGCATGCCACGCTCGCGCCACCAGACCCGATGACACCGACTGGCCAAGGATCGCCGGACTCTACGACCTGCTGGCCGAGTCCGGCGACAACCCCGTCGTCCAACTGAACCGCGCCGTCGCGCACGGCCGGGCCTACGGCGCCGACACCGGTCTGCAGATACTCGCCGAAGTAGCCGACGACCCCGGACTCGCGCGCACCGCGCAGGTCGCCGCAGTGCGCGCCGACCTGTTGCTACAAGCAGGGCGCCACCAGGAAGCAGCGGTGGAGTTCGAGTCCGCAGCACAGCTCACCGGCAACGAAGCCGAGGCAGCTCTGATGCGCAGAAGAGCTGAGCACGCCCGTGCTGAAGGGAACCAGCAGACGGCGGCTGCAGCACCGCTAGCTCAGGCCCACCCGGTGCACTCACGCGTTGACGAAGCCTGCTCTCGCTCGCCGTCCGGTCACAGCCCGGCCCGTGTGGCCACACTAGGAAGTGACCTGTCGACCGGATTCAACCAGCGCATACAACCTGATGATTGACCTCGTGACGATGGGGTCAGGGCCCGGCCAACGGTCTTGATGCGAGCACCCAGTTATTGAGAGGATCACCTTCATGACGTTTCAGGCCTACCTGGACAGGGCCGAGGAGAAGACCGGACTGACGCCCCAGCAGATCGTGGATCGCGCCCATGAACGGGGGTACGGTCCCGACACCAAGACCGGCGAGATCCTGGCCTGGCTGAGTACCGACTTGGGGTTGGGACGCGGCCACGCGATGGCGCTGGTTCACGTGATCAAGAACGGCCCGCAGATCAGCGATCGCCACGTCGGGTCCGACGGCACCCACGGCGACGCCTCCACAATGTTGCGTCTGGACGGCGTGGCAGCCCGCGACCGGCAGGGCTAAGGGATGTCCCTGCCGTTGCCGTACCCACCCGAGACCTACCTGGGCGATCACCCGGAGGCCACCGCCTGGCTGCGCCGGCCCGAGGAGCCAGCCGAGATCACCGACAGCACCGGCGGCACCTGCGAGTACCTGGCCACAGGCGAGCAGACCGCGGGCCGCTTTGGGCTCTACCGATGGACATTCGGCGACGCCGAGTCGGGCCCGGACCCACACTTCCACCGTTCCATCTCCGAGCAGTTCTACATACTCGACGGCGAGGTCCGCCTCTACAACGGACGCCAATAGGTCACCGCCCGCTCCGGCGACTTCCTCTACGTTCCCGAGGGCGGCCTCCACGGCTTCCGCGGTGCCAACCATGCCTGGATGCTGCTGATGTTCGCTCCCGGAGGCCCCCGAGAGGACTACTTCGAGACCCTCGCCCGCGGCGAGCAGATGACCGAGGAACAACGCGCCGACTTCATGCTCTGACACGACACCCACTGGGTCTGTCGCTCTCAACCGCCCGGGCTGCGGACGTGGCGCGTGGCTTGCCCGTGCGGAGGTTCGGCTCGTATGCGCAGTCGGCGGCAGCTGATCCGTTGGTGATCGAACGGGAAGGGACTCGCTACCCCGAGGCGTCGGTTCGTGAGTACTACGGGCGAGCTCGACGCATGGCGGGACTGGAGCGCCGAGGACGCCCGCTGCAGGCGGCTTCGTGCTCCCGGTCCTGCTGCGGACTCCCGGCCGGGCGCGTCACGAAGTGGCAGAGCTGCCAGGGGTGGCAACGAGCTCGAGGAGGGCGAGGACGTGGGCGTCGTAGGCGCGGCGCCCTTGCGGCGTCGCACGGATCCAGGTGCGGACTCGACCGTCGCGCCCCACCGGCTTGTGGAGGGAGACGTAGCCGACGTCCTGGAGCACTTTGAGGTGTTTGCTGAGCACGGAGTCGGTGACTCCGAGCATCTCTCGGATCATCGCGAACTCTGCGGAGTCGGCGACGGCGAGCGTTGTCATGATGCGCAGGCGGTGCGGCGCATGCACGACCTTGTCGAAGGCGGGATCCGTCACTGCTGGCCGCGGAGGGTCGCGCGGAGGTCTCGCTCGTAGCCATGGCCGAGTGCGACGGTGGCCAGGCCCAGAAGCGCGGCGGCCATCCATGCGAAGCGTGCCGGTGAGCCTGACAGGCCGATCAGGAGGGCCGCGCCATCCAGGACCACGACCGTTACGAGCAGCGCCCAGAGCCACCAGTCCTGCCGACCGCGGAGCGACCCGGTGTAACTCACACCGGACCTGCGCATCTGGATGAAGGGCAGCGCGATCGAGCCGGCGAGACCCGCTAGGCACAGTGGCAGACCCAGGGGTAGGCCCACCCCAAGCCCGAGTGCCGACATGGCCAGCGCCGTTCCCAACGCCGGGAGGTACCACCGGGGCGTGACGAGCCTGTCTGCGAGTGCTGAGCGCGCTGCCGAGATCTGACCGAGCCCGTCGACCGGATGGTTTGCCATAATGGAAAGTTTAGACTTTCCACTATAGAAAGTCAATGCGCGGATGTCAGGGGCACGTGTCGTGCCCGCCTCACCGGCCACGCAGCATCAACTACTGCCGCGGATGGCTCATGCCCTCTCGGAGCGAATGTCGGGGTAGTAGTCGACGAGGCCCTGCCGGTCACGTCCGCACGGGCCGACAGGTCCCCGGCCGTGGGTGCCTACGGCAACTATGTGGGCGGAGAGACGCGCCGGAAACCAGCTCTGGGCAACGTCCGACCATCCCTGACCGAACGCGCGGAATGCGCCAGATGGGGACGTTCGAACGTGGGTCGGGAACAACAGCCATGCGGATCACGGACCAATGGCTGGTGTCAATCGGCACTCTGATTGGATGGGCGTCCTCATGCTGTTGCTTGAGCACATCGCGGGAAGCAACCCATGTTCACGAAACGAGAAGACATGAGGATGGAGCAGGGTGACCCTCAGCGCACGACCCAGAATCGGCGCAACATCGCCTGGGAACGAATAAAGAGGGCGTATCACCGCAGACCCGAGGACAAAGACTCTACGTACTATCTGATTCTCTGCGGGACCAGTCTCATCATGGCGTGCCTTGGCGGAGCCGTCGTCCAATGGATTTTCCGCTAGCCCGGCGGTGGGCGTCAGAAATCGCGATCATCGCGCCATTTCAGGATGTTCAGCCTTTCGCCTTCGCGAGCCGAAGTCCTCGCTTTCGGCAATACTGGGGGCTATACTAGAAGTATGTCTAAGGTTATGGTCTCCTTGCCCGAGGATCTTCTCGCCGAGATCGACACGGAAGCGAAACGACGCTCGACAAGCCGCAGCGCGCTGCTTGCCAGCGCCGCTCGGCGCGAGCTTGCCCGTCGCGATCCTGAGCAGCTGACCGAGGCGATCGCTCGATCAGTACGCCGGTTTGACCGTGCGGGGACCTTCGAGGCGACCGACCTGGTCCGCGACGACCGCGACTCCCGACGTTGACTAGCCTGCTGATCGACACGTCGGTGCTCATCAAGTGGTTTCACAGCGACGGCGAGAGCGAGTTGGAAGCGGCCCGCGCGTTGCGCTCCGCCCATGTCGCCGGTGCTCTCGATGCCCACGTTCTCGATCTCGCATTCTACGAAGTGGGGAACGTGCTCACCCGGGCACTGAGTTGGACCGCAGCCGATGTCGCGGACCAACTCGACGATCTCAACGCACTCGTGGGGTCTGCTCTGGCCATGACGCCCCCCTGGTTGCGACGCGCCGCGACACTCGCGCACACACACGCGTTGTCCTTCTACGACGCGAGCTGGGCGGCCGCGGCAGTGGAGCTGGACATCCCATTGGTCAGCGCCGACCGCCGGCTTCTCGCCGCAGGCCTAGCCGAGTCGCCAACGGAGATCGCCACTCGCTTGAAGCTGTCGCTGAGCTGATCCGCGGCGCGCGACGCGGAACCCGCTGCGATCCGGGCCTCGGGCAGTGCCCCCTCCCTGGCCCGGCGCGTCAGCAAGGTTGGCTGGGCACGGCCATCGCGCCCAGAACCGGGCCCGCACATGGTGAAGGCCAGGTTCCTGAGCAGGAACCTGGCCTTCTGTGGGTGTGTGTGACTCGCTCTATGACCATCACTGGCGGCTATGGCGTCACGGGTGGATGTACGAACGACCACCGGCATAACCCCGATGAGAGGACTTACCTCTCACCAGGCCCGGCCGGAATATCACGTGCATAACCCTGATGAGCGGACGTCCGCTCATCGCCAGATCCGGCAACTTCTCGTGTTGTCCGGGCATCCCGATTGCGGAACCGCCCACAACAAAAGTCAGGACCCTCGCCGCACCCTTGGCCGTCACCGCGGGAGGATCCCTGACCGGGCTCCACCCATTTGGCTTATGCGTCTTGCTTGTGGCCGTAGCGTTGGCGGGCTGCTTCGCCGGAGGTTCCGATGAGCGAGCCGATGAACGCCCAGGAGTAACCGTGGTCGCGTGCGTGTTCGACCGCGTCTCTAATTGAGCGTTCGGCATCCGATCGCGACAGGACAGCTCGGCGAAGTTCGGCGAACACCTCTGGGTCGCGTTCGTCGGTCGGTGATGGTTCGTAGTCCTCGAAACGCTTGGCGAGCTCGTCAGCGTGGTTGAGGATGTCTTGGACGGTGCGCGGCATGCTCTTCACCTCAAGAATTTCTCGCGTGCTCTCATCGCGTGGACGATGACCGATGCCGAGACACCGTCGACGACGCCAATCTCGTAGATGATGGCCGCGAGGTTGGCCCCGATGACCATCGTGAATCCCTCGTCGAGGTCGAAGACCCGGATCGGGTTTGCGTACGCGTGCAGGATGTCCTCGTCACTGACACATGCTTGGGGCGCTCTCCGCGATGATCGGATCGTCGCCCACAGCTCCAAGTTAGCTTGCAGTCGGCCCCGGTGCAAGTTAACTTTCACCGTCAATCTGCGTTCGCTTGAGACTGTTCCGCCCGCAGCGCCTGAGACCCGCACGATGCCTCAACATCGTGAGAGAAATCCATTCTGCTGCAACGGAGTTGGCCTGGTGGGGCAGCAGGGACTTGAACCCTGGACCGACGGATTATGAGTCCGCTGCTCTAACCAGCTGAGCTACTGCCCCGTTGCGCGTTCTGCGCCTCGCCACCCTACCGTTCCGGGACCGTCGCATATCCCGAGATCTCCGCGGCCGTTGGACGGGGCCCGGTGCAGGCCTGTGCAAAGAGGGTCGGTGCGTCAGGATCGTGCTCAGGAGGTCCCGGGCCCAGGCCGACCTCGGGTTCCGGCCTCTGGCGCTGGCGCGACGGATGGTGGACAATATTGTCTGAAGCGGCATTGTCGAATACGTTGGCAGTCGCTGAACTACATAAGCCGCTCCCGTGTCGAGGTCGTTGGGGAAGACGTCCCTCGCACACAGGAGGTCCGGTTGCATTCAATACCGCGTGACATGACGTGCGGTGTGGTGTTCATTCACTCCACCCCAACTGCGTTGTGCCCTCATATCGCCTGGGCACTGGAGTCGGTGCTCGGTGAGCCGGTGTCCCTGGAGTGGGCCCGCCAGCCGCTCGGGACCAGGCTCCTGCGCACCGAGATGTCCTGGTCGGGTGAGGCCGGGGCCGGTGGCCAGGTGGCGAGCGCCCTGCGCGGCTGGGACAACCTCCGCTATGAGGTGACCGAGGAGCCCAGCCCGGGCAACGATGGCTCGCGCTGGTCGCATACCCCGAGCCTGGGCATCCATCACGCCTGGACCTCAGCCGCGGGTGACGCCGTGATCAACGAGGACCGCTTGCGCGCCGCGATATCGGTCAGCAGGGGCGAGCCGGCCCTGCTGACCCAGGAGCTTGACCGGTTGCTGGGCCGGGCCTGGGACGACGAGCTCGAGCCCTTCCGGCATGCCGGTGCGGGCGCCACCGTGCGCCGCCTGCACATGGTGGGCTGAGCCCTACAGCGGGATGTTCCCGTGGTGTCCGCGGCGCTGGGGGGCTTCGGCGATCGCGAGTGCCAGGGCCGTCCGGGTGTGCTCCGGTTCGATGACCTCGTCGATCACGTCAATCTCCATCGCGCGCGGAAGCCCGCCGGACAGCACCTCGTGCTCGGCTGCGAGCTCGTTCTCGACTGCGGTGCGGTCCTCTTCGGCGACCTCGGCCAGCCGGCGACGGTGCAGGATGCGTACGGCGGCGACAGCCCCCATCACGGACACGGTGGCGGTGGGCCAGGCGAAGACCTTAGTGGCGCCCAGCGACCGCGAGTTCATCGCCAGGTAGGCACCGCCATAGGCCTTGCGGGTCACCAGCGTGACGCGGGGGACCGTGGCCTCGGCGAAGGCGTGCAGCAGCTTGGCACCACGTCGGACCACCCCGTCCCACTCCTGGCCCACCCCTGGCAGGTAGCCCGGCACGTCGACCAGCACGATGAGGGGGACGCCCAGGGCATCGCACATGCGCACGAATCGGGCGGCCTTCTCAGCCGAGGAGGAGTCCAGGCAGCCGCCGAGACGCATCGGGTTGTTCGCCACGACGCCCACAGTCCGGCCGCCGAAGAGGCCCAGGGTCGTCGTGATGTTGGGCGCCCACCTGGGGTGCAGCTCAACCGTGTGCTCGGCGTCGTCCAGGACGTTGGAGATCAGCGGGTGCACGTCATAGGCGCGCCGGGCTGACACGGGGAAGGTCCCGGCAAGATCCCGGTCCGCCACCGCGGTGACGTCCAGCGTGCCCTGGTCGCCCAGCAGCGAGCAGAGCAGCTGCCCGCTCTCGTAGGCCGCCTCGGTTGTCTCGGTGACCACGTGAACGACCCCTGAGCGGCGGCCGTGCGGTTCGGGCCCGCCGAGTCGCAGCGCGTCGACATTCTCTCCGGTGACCGACCGTACGACGTCTGGGCCGGTCACGAACACGCGTCCGTCGGGGCCGAGGATGACGATGTCGGTCAGTGCCGGACCATAGGCCGCGCCGCCGGCCGCGGGGCCGATGACGATGGAGATCTGCGGGATCTTGCCGGAGGCGCGGGTCATGATCGCGAAGACCTGGCCGACGGCGTGCAGGGAGACGACTCCCTCGGCAAGCCGGGCGCCGCCTGAGTGCCAGATGCCCACGATCGGCACCGCGTCGGTCAGCGCCCGCTGGTAGGCCACGAGGATGGCCTTGCACCCCTCAGCGCCCATCGCGCCGCCCTGGATGGTGGCGTCCGAGGCAAAGGCCACCACCGGGGTCCCGCGTACCAGGCCTGTGGCGCAGAGTACGCCGCTGGTGTCCTCTGCGGTGATCAGATCAGTGGTGCCGTCGTCGAAGAAGGTCCGGAGACGCCTGACCGGGTTCCGGGGGTCGTTGTCCCGGTCGATTTCGGGCCGTGTTGCCGCGAATGCCTGCTGGGCTGCCGGGCTGAGCATCCGCGCTGCCATCAGATGCTCTTGATGGTCAGGGCCAGGTTGTGACCACCAAACCCGAAGGAGTTGTTCAGCGCCGCGATGTCGCCCTCGGGCAGCTTGCGGCTCTCACCGTGGACGACGTCCAGGGCGATCTCGGGGTCGAAGTTGTCGAGGTTGATGGTGGCCGGCGCCAGACGGTGGTGGACGGCCAGGATCGTGAAGATCGCCTCGAGCGCTCCCGCGGCACCGAGCAGGTGGCCGGTCATCGACTTGGTCGCGCTGACCGGCATGTGGTCGACATCGTCGCCGAAGGCCAGGCGGATGGCATTGGACTCGGCGATGTCGCCCACCGGTGTCGAGGTGGCATGGGCGTTGATGTGGACGATGTCCCTGGCGCTCAGCCCGGCGCTCTCGACAGCCTCGCGCATGGCCCGGGCGGCTCCGGCGCCCGCCGGGTCGGGAGCGGCGATGTGGTACGCGTCCGAGGACATGCCCACCCCGGCGACCTCGGCGTAGATCTTCGCTCCACGGGCCCTTGCGTGCGCCTCGGTCTCCAGCACGATGACGGCAGCGCCCTCGCCCAGGACGAATCCGTCACGGCCGGTGTCATAGGGGCGTGAGGCGCCTTCGGGATCGTCGTTACGGGTCGACAGGGCCTGCATCGCGGTGAAGCCGGCGATCGGCATGGGATGCATCGCAGCCTCGGTGCCGCCGGCGACCACGACGTCGGCGCGGCCGTTGCGGATCATCTCCAGGGCGTAGCCGATGGCCTCTGCTCCTGAGGAGCACGCGCTGACCGGTGCATGGGCCCCGGCACGGGCACCCAGCTCGATGGATACGGCGGCGGCGGGGCCGTTGACGATGAGCATGGGCACGGCGAGCGGGAAGATCCGGCGGACGCCCTTTTCCTTCAGGGTGTCCCACTGGTCAAGCAGCGTGTGGACACCACCGATACCGGTTCCGATGACGACACCGAGACGCTCCGGCTCGACCTCGGGGGTGCCGGCGTCGGACCAGGCCTCCCGGGCAGCGATCAGGGCATACTGCCCGGAGGGGTCCAGGCGGCGAACCTCGACCCTGGCAAGAACCTCGCCGGGAGACTGTTTGATGGTCGCCGCGATCTTGACCGGGAGCTGGAACGTCTCGACCCACTCGAAGGGCATCAGGCTGACGCCTGACTGGCCGGCCAGGACCGCTTCCCAGGTCTCGGGGACGGTGCTGCCGACAGGGGTCGTCGCACCCAGACCGGTCACGACGATGCGCTGCTCAGGGTTCGAGGTCATTGGTGGTTCCGCTCCTTGGGTTCGGTTGGCTCAGTGGTCGGTGCCGGTTGGGCACGCGGGGCCCGGCCTGTTCGGGGCATACGGCAGAGGGGGCATCAGAGGCTGACGGGGGAGTCGAACGAAGCTTGCCATGGTGCGTCGTGGCCGGTCAGCGACGACGCACCACGGCAGACTCGGTGGGTCAGGCCTGCGCGCCCGCGATGAAGCTCACGGCGTCGCGGACCGTCTTGAGGTTTTTGACCTCGTCGTCGGGGATGCGCACGCCGAACTTCTCCTCGGCGTTGACGACGATCGTCATCATCGACAGTGAGTCGATGTCGAGGTCATCGGTGAAGGACTTGTCGAGCTCGACCGAGGCCGTGTCCAGACCGGTCTCTTCGTTGACGATCTCGGCAAGACCGTCGAGGATTTCTTTCTCGCTTTGCGCCATGGGGCAACTCCTTGTTGTCGTCGTGCGTAATGGGACCTACCGGTCATGCTGTCTGACCCGAGTTACCCGCCGGGTCACGGGGGGATTTCAGGGAAGGACGACGACCTGCGCGGCGTAGACCAGCCCGGCGCCGAACGCGATCTGCAGAGCCAGGCCGCCGTGCGGCGCCTCGCCCGAGTCCAGCATCCGCTGGGTGGCCAGCGGGACGGAGGCCGCGGAGGTGTTGCCGGTGTCGGCGATGTCGCGGGCGATGGCGATGTGCTCGGGCAGCTTGAGCTGCTTGACCAGCGCGTCGATGATCCGCATGTTCGCCTGGTGCGGGATGAAGGCGTCCAGGTCGTCGGCCTTGATGCCCGCCCGGTCCAGGGCCGCCTGGGCGATCGGTGCCATGGAGTAGACCGCCCAGCGGAATACCGACTGGCCCTGCATGGTGATCGCCGGCCAGTTGACGCCGTGGTCACGCATCTCGATCCAGGAGTTGCGCTGTGAGATGGTCTCCCACTTGGCGCCGTCCGAACCCCACACGGTCGGGCTGATCCCGGGGAAGTCGGACGGACCGACGATCGCGGCACCCGCGCCGTCACCGAAGATGAATGCCGAGCCCCGGTCGGTGGCATCGGTGAAGTCGGACAGCTTCTCGACGCCGATCACCAGGACGAACCGGGCACTGCCGCCCCGGACCATGTCGTTGGCCAGTGAGATCCCGTGGCAGTAGCCGGCGCAGGCGGCCGAGATGTCGAAGGCAGCGGCAGGCGTGGCCCCGATCCGGTCGGCGACCATCGGGGCAGCGCCGGGCGTCTGGTAGGGGTGGGTGACCGTGGCGAGGATGACCACGTCGACCTGCGGGGCGGTGATCCCGGCAGCCTTCAGCGCCTCGAGCGCGGCAGCGGACCCCATGTCCACCACGGTCTCCGCGGTAGCCGCCTTGCGACGGGTGATGATGCCCGTCCGCTCGCGGATCCACTGGTCGGAGGAGTCGATGTGCTCGCAGATCTCATCGTTGGTGACGACGCGTTCTGGCCGGTAGCCCCCGACGCCCCAGATCCGTGCGTGGCCGGCTCCGGCCGTGGTGCTCAGGATCGGGCGTTGTCTGGGAATCGTCGTCATGTCTGTGGACTCCGTGTCATTCAGGCGTGTGATTCAGGAGGGTGACTCAGGTATCTGCGGCAGCCCGTCAGCTGGTCGGGGGTCAGGCCGCGGTGGGGTGCAGCCGCAGCAGCGGCTGACCCGGGGAGACGGGGTCACCGTCCTCAACGAGCCATTCGATGACCTGGCCGCCATGGGGCGCGGTCACCTCGAACGTGTCCCGCAGCGTCTTCACTGCGGCCACCACCGAGCCGGGTGGCACCTGGCTGCCCGGGTCGGAAGGGGTGAAGCTCACGATCCCCTTGGCCGGCGCGATGACCAGACGCCAGGTCGGGGTGTCCGCGAGCTGGTTGGGCTGGGCGTGTTCGCGGATCATCCGGTGCGCTTGGGAGAGCTGGTCCGGGGTCTTCAGGGCCAGCACCTCGACCCCCGGCAGTCCTCGCTTGGCCATGTTGGCCAGTGCGCCTGCTGGCGGGATCTCGATCAGGCCGGTGACCCCGAAGTCCTTGAACGTCTCCATGCACAGGTCCCAGCGAACGGGGTTGCTGACCTGGCTGACGAGGCGGCTCAGGAACTCGCGGCCGCTGTGCACCACCGTCCCGTCCCGGTTGGACACCAGGCGCAGCCGGGCGTCATGGGTGGAGATCGCGCGAGCCATCGCTGCGAGCTCGGTGACGGCGGGGGCCATGTGCTCGGTGTGGAAGGCCCCGGCCACCGCCAGCGGGATCACCTTCGTCTTGGCCGGCGGGTCGGCCTTCAGCGCGGCCAGCTGCTCGAGGGTGCCGGCTGCCACTATCTGGCCGGCGCAGTTGTTGTTCGCTGCGGTGAGCCCGTGCCGCAGCAGTGCCTGAGTCACGTCGTCGGGGTCGCCGCCGAGAACGGCGCTCATCCCGGTCTGGGTGACCCTGGCCGCCTCGGCCATCAGCCGCCCGCGCTCCCGGACGAAGACCATGGCCTGCTCAGCGGTGATGACCCCTGCCGCCGAGGCGGCGGTGATCTCACCGACCGAGTGGCCAGCGCCGCCCGCAACCAGCCGGAATCCGTCTGCCGGATGCTCGAACAGGGCCAGCAGCGAGATGAGGCCGGCCCCGACGATGAGCGGCTGGGCTATCGCGGTGTCCTTGATCGTCGCGGCGTCGGACTCGGTGCCGTGGGTGATGAGGTCGATGCCGGCAACCGTCGACAGCCACAGCATCCGGTCGCGGAAGCCTGGCAGTTCGAGCCAGGGGGCGAGGAAGCCGGGGGTCTGGGAGCCCTGTCCAGGGCAGACGATAACGAGCACGTGTTCTACCCTTCCCGGTTCGTCGTGATCGCGTCGTGATCGATCGGTACCAACAATAGTTGTCCTATTTAGAGGTTCCCCACAAAGGGTGGCCCGTTGACGATCTCATCCATGGCAGGTTCCATGCCCTGAAGTGAGCGTCGCCACTCTCGCTGGGAGGACTCGGAGAGGCGACCGACCGCGAGCGCGAGCCGCACCGTATGGGCCTCCCGCGGCTGGGTCAGGTCATAGCCGGTCGCCTTGGAGATGCGTCCCAGCCGGTAGCGCACGGTGTTCGGGTGGACGAACAGGACTCTTGCCGTGGACTCGAGCCCGCCGCCGCCGTCGAGATAGGTCGTCGCGGTCTCGAACAGGGCTTTGCCGGCTGTGGTCAGCGGGTGATAGATCCGGTCGATCATCAGCCTGCGCGCATTGGCGTCCCCGGTCAGCACCCGCTCGACCAGCAGCTCGTCAGCGAGCACCGGCCGGGGGGCGTCCGGCCAGGCACGGGCGGCACCCAGGCCTGAGAGGGCGGCCCGCGCGGATCGTCCGGCCGCGAAGAGGTGCGGCACCGTGGGGCCGATCACAATGGGACCGTCGCCGAAGTACTGAGCCAGCGCCCGGACCGTGGGGGACGGATCGTCCAGGCTCCCCAGGATGATCACCAGGCGGTGTCCCTGAACCGCGGCCAAGGACTCGACCTTCAGGCGAGAAGCGGCCCGGCGTATGAGGTCGACGACTTCGGCGGCGTTGCCGGCCGGACTCATTCCGGCGATCACGGTGACCTGAGCGACCGAGGCCCAGCCCAGCGCCGACGCTCGTGACTGCATCGAGTCGTCAGCCTCCCCGCGCAGGACCGCGTCGACGACCAGGGACTCCAGCCGTGCGTCCCAGGCACCCCGAGCCTCGGCGGCGCCGGCATAGACCTCCGCGGCGCCGAAGGCCACCTCTCGCGAGTAGCGCAACACGGCTTCGCGCAGGTTCTGCTCGTCGCCGGGGGCCGCAAGCTGAGCGACCTCGTCCTCGACGACGTCCACCACCGAGCGCACCAGGTCCAGGGTCTGCACCAGGCTGATGGACCGGGTCAGCTCGCGGGGCGCGGTCCCGAACACGTTGACCGAGAGCTGAGGGGTCTCGCTGGGGTTGCGGTACCAGGCGATGAAGGCCGCGATCCCGGCCTGGGCGACAAGCCCGACCCACGAGCGGTCCTCGGCCGACAGGTCGCGGTACCAGTCGTAGTGGGTTTCCATGTGCTTGTTGGCGGCCGTCGAGAGCCGGGCGGCACTGTGCTCGATGCTCCGCTGGGTCGTTGCGCTGCCGCGCACGTGCTGGGCCGCCATACGAACACTCTATTTGTATGGCGGCCACAACGTCCTGCAAAACGGGGGAGCCCGCCGACGACGGGGCAGGGCGCAGCGGGGCCGGCACGGGCGGCTGATGCGGCTTCCATTCGCCGGAACGTCATCTGGGCTTTGCCCGGGAGGCACCGGTCGGCGACCTGCGCCCGATGGGATCGACGTCATGAACCGACCTCCAGGAAGGCTCCTCATGGGCACCGCAGCCACCCCTGCCATCGTCGCAGCGACGCTTCCGCCCGCCACTCACTCTCCGGCCGGAGCTGAGAATGTCGCGGCGCTGGGCCATCTCACGCGCAACCCAGCCGCGACCGCTCCGCTGGTCATCGGCCACCGTGGCGCCGCCGGCTACCGTCCCGAGCACACCCTGGCCTCGTATGAGCTGGCGGCGCGGATGGGCGCCGACTACATCGAGCCGGACCTGGTCTCGACCAGGGACCATGTCCTGGTTGCCCGTCACGAGAATGAGATCGGCGGGACCACCGATATCGCCGGCCATGCCGAGTTCGCCGCCCGCAGGTCCACCAAGGTCATCGACGGACAGCGCATCACTGGCTGGTTCACCGAGGACTTCACCCTCGCCGAGCTCAAGACGCTGCGCGCCAAGGAACCCCTGCCGGCAGTGCGCCAGGAGAACACGTTGTACGACGGGCGGTTCGAGATTCCGACCTTCGCCGAGGTGCTGGCACTGCGAGAGAAGCTGACCAGGGAGCTGCACCGGGTGATCGGCGTGTACCCGGAGACGAAGCACCCCACCTACTTCCGCTCGATCGGCCTGGACCTGGAGACTCCGCTGGTGACGCAGGTCCGCGGTGCCGGCCTCGACAAGAAGACCGCGCCGATCTTCATCCAGTCGTTCGAGCTGACCAACCTGCTGGACCTGCGTCAGCACTTCGGCGTCAGCGCCCGGCTGATCTTCCTCACCTCAGCGAGCGGCGCGCCCTACGACCTGGCGTCCGGTGGCGATACCACCACGTATGCCGACCTGACCACGGCTGCCGGCCTGCGCTCCCTGTCCGGCATCATCAACGGGATCGGCCCCGACAAGAGCCAGGTCATCCCGCGCAACCCCGACGGCACCCTCGGCCAGCCGACCACCCTGGTGACCGACGCCCACGCGGCCGGCCTGAGGGTCCATCCCTATACGTTCCGTGCCGAGAACGTGTTCCTGCCGGCCGACTACCGGGTGGGGACCGACCTCACGGCGTACGGCCGGGCGATTGACGAGCAGCTGACCTTCCTGCGGACCGGGATCGACGGCTTCTTCGCCGACCAGGCCGATATCGGCGTGATCGCCCGGGCCGACTTCGTCGCCACGAAGGCTGCCGCCTGAGCGGTCACCACAAGGAAGGACCGACCGCGGCCGCGGGAGAGATCTCGCCGCCGCAGTCGGTTCGTCTGCCGCCAGGTGTCCGCAGAAACTTCCCCAGGCTGGCGCCGTGCCCGGGGCGGGGACCGTCCGGAGGCTCTAGGACTCGCCGCCGGCGTTGCCTGAGGTGCCCGCAGTGACGTCGAGCAGGCGGTACTTTTCGGCCGCCTCCCGGGCCATGGAGGGGTCGAGCTCACCGCGCCTGGCCAGCATCTGCAGCGCCCGCACGGCAACGGACGGACCGTCGATGTGGAAGTAGCGGCGGGCCGCCGCACGGGTGTCGGAGAAGCCGAAGCCGTCGGCGCCCAGCGAGATGAAGTCCTGCGGCACCCAGGGCGCGATCTGGTCCTGGACGGCCCGCATGTAGTCGGAGACCGCCACCACCGGACCTGGTGCGTGTTGGAGCTGCTGGGTCACGAACGGCACTCTCTGCTCCTGCTCGGGGTGCAGGAATCCCTGTTCGTCACAGGCCATCGCGTCCCGGCGCAGCTCGCCCCAGGAGGTGACCGACCAGACGTCGGCGACGACGCCCCAGTCATTCTTCAACAGCTCCTGTGCCTCCAGGACCCACGGCACGCCGACGCCGGAGGCCAGCAGCTGGACCCGCCGTGCGTCCTCGCCGAGGCCCTCGTTCGAGCCGGCCGACAGCAGATACATCCCCTTCAGGAGAGCCTCCGTGTCCAGGCCCTCCGGCTCGGGGGGCTGGACGTTGGGCTCGTTGTAGAGCGTCAGGTAGTAGATGACGTTCTCCGGGTTGTCGCCGAACATCCGGCGTAGCCCGTCCCGCATGATGTGCGCGATCTCGTAGGCGTACGCGGGGTCGTACGAGACGACAGCGGTGTTCGTCGAGGCGAGCAGCGGGCTGTGGCCATCCGCGTGCTGGAGTCCCTCACCGGTCAGCGTGGTGCGTCCCGCGGTCGCGCCCAGCATGAAGCCGCGGGCCATCTGGTCGGCGGCCGCCCAGAACGAGTCACCGGAGCGCTGGAAGCCGAACATCGAGTAGAAGAGGTAGATCGGGACCATCGGCACCCCGTGGGTGGCGTAGGACGTCCCTGCGGCGGTGAACGCGGAGACCGAGCCGGACTCGTTGATGCCCGTGTGCAGGATCTGCCCGTCGGTGGCCTCCTGGTAGGCGAGCATCAGCTCCGCGTCGACCGGCGTGTAGTTCTGCCCGTGCGGGTTGTAGATCTTGATCGTCGGGAAGAAGGAGTCCATCCCGAAGGTGCGTGCCTCGTCCGGGATGATCGGCACCACATGGCGGCCGAACTCCTTGTCGCGCATGAGGTCCCGCAGGATGCGCACGAACGCCATCGTGGTGGCGATCTCCTGCTTGCCCGAGCCCTTCATGGCCATCGCGTAGGCGGCGGAGTCGGGCAGCTTCAGCGGCGTGGACTCGGTCCGGTGCTTGGGCAACGACCCGCCGAGCTTGGCCCGGCGCTCCATCATGTACTGGATGGCCGGGTCGTCCGGGCCAGGGTTGTAGTACGGAGGCAGGTAGGGGTCCTTCTCCAGCTCCTCGTCCGAGATCGGGATGTGCAGCGTGTCCCGGAAGCCCTTGAGGTCCTCGAGCGAGAGCTTCTTCATCTGGTGGGTGGCGTTGCGACCGGAGAAGCGGTAGCCGAGGCTGTAGCCCTTGATCGTCTTGGCCAGAATCACGGTTGGCTGGCCATTGTGGTCCATCGCGGCCTTATAGGCGGCGTACACCTTGTGGTAGTCGAGGCCGCCCCTCTTGAGCTTCCACCAGATGTCCTCGTCGGACCAGTCCGCCACCATCGCCCGGGTGCGCGGGTCGCCGCCGAAGAAGTGCTCCCGGACATACCCGCCGTCGTTGGCGCGGAAGGTCTGGTAGTCACCATCGGCGGTCTTGTTCATCAGGTTCACCAGGGCGCCGTCACGGTCCATCTGGATCAGCGGGTCCCAGCCGCGGCCCCAGATCACCTTGATCACGTTCCAGCCGGCGCCACGGAACGTCGCCTCGAGCTCCTGGACGATCTTGCCGTTGCCGCGGACCGGCCCGTCGAGCCTCTGCAGGTTGCAGTTGACCACGAACGTCAGGTTGTCGAGCTCGTCGTTGGCGGCGACCTGCAACAGGCCGCGCGACTCCGGCTCGTCCATCTCGCCGTCGCCCAGGAACGCCCAGACGTGCTGTTTGGAGGTGTCCTTGATCCCGCGGTTGGTCAGGTACTTGTTGAACTGCGCCTGGTATATCGCGTTCATCGGGCCCAGGCCCATGGAGACGGTGGGGAACTCCCAGAAGCCCGGCATGTTGCGCGGGTGCGGGTAGCTCGGCAGGCCGGACGGAAGGCCGTCGACGAGCTTGGAGTGCTCCTGGCGGAACCCGTCCATCTGCTCCTCGGTCAGCCGGCCCTCGAGGAAGGCCCGGGCGTAGATGCCGGGGGAGGCGTGGCCCTGGAAGTAGATCTGGTCACCGCCGCCCTCGTGGTCGCGCCCGCGGAAGAAGTGGTTGAAGCCGACCTCGTAGAGCGTGGCGGCCGAGGCGTAGGAGGAGATATGGCCGCCCACCCCGATGCCTGGCCGCTGGGCGCGGTGCACCATGATCGCGGCGTTCCAGCGCAGGTAGGCGCGGTAGCGACGCTCGACCTCCTCGTCCCCCGGGAACCAGGGCTCGGACTCCGGCGCGATCGTGTTGATGTAGTCCGTCGCAGTCAGCGAGGGGACTCCGACCTGGCGCTCGCGGGCTCGTTCGAGCAGCTTGCGCATCACGTACCGGGCCCGTCGCCGGCCAGAGCCATCGATGACTCCGTCCAGCGACTCCAGCCATTCAAGGGTCTCTTCGGGGTCGACGTCCGGGATCTGGCTCGGGATGCCGTTCAGGATGGGTCCGGCTTCCTCACGTGGCGCCACGTTGGGTCCTCTCTTGCGACGGATCAGTCTCTGGCAGGCCGACCGCTGGTGGTGTCGGCACGCCTGCATCGGGGTAGAAAACCATCCTCCACCAGGAGGGGGCATACGTCATATCCGGCGGGGGTCTGCGTCCGGCATGTGGCGGGAAGTAGAGTTCCCGGCGGACGAGGGGACAGGGTCTCATCCGCGTCTCGCGTGGTGCCGGATGGTCGGTTCACGGGTTGTTTGGCGAGGCTGCTTGCAAGATCCCGCCATAGCGAGTGGACTAGGCAGGACACCCAACGATCGCGGGCATGAGCCCGGGTGACCATCAGAGAGGAATCCACGTGATTGCGACCGCGCAAGCCGCGGCAACGAAGAGCGCGGTGGCAAAGCTTGGTTTTGCCACTGGGCAGTTGGTCCAGGAGTTCGGGTATGACGAGGACGTCGACGACGACTTCCGCCTGGCGATCGAAGAGGTATGCGGCTCCGAGCTGGAGGACGAGGACTACGCCGACGTCGCCGACGCCGTTGTCCTGTGGTGGCGGGAGGACGATGGCGACCTGATCGACGCTCTTGTCGATGGTCTGCCCAATCTCGCGGAGGGCGGGTTCATCGTCCTGCTGACGCCCAAGGCCGGCCGGGTGGGCCATGTCGACGCCAGCGACATCCAGGAGGCCACGCTGACCGCGGGGCTGCACGCCTCGGGAAGCACGAACGCTGCCGGCGAGTGGAACGGCAATCGGCTGGTCGCCCCGAAGACCGACCGGCGCTGAGAACTGACAGACTGGGCCCCATGACGAGCACCAGCACTTCCTCAGCGCTGCCCACCGGGCTTGCAGTCGGAGACGTCGCACCCGACTTCACCCTCCGGGACCAGCAGGGCAAACCCGTCTCGCTGTCCGAATTCAAGGGCGTCAAGAACGTAGTCCTGGTGTTCTACCCGTTTGCCTTCTCGGGCATCTGCACCGGTGAGCTGTGCGAGATCCGCGACAACCTGGGGGACTTCGAGAGTGACGAGGTCCAGGTGCTCGCCATCTCGTGCGACCACATGTTCACCCAGCGGGCCTGGTCCGATGTGGAGGGCTACTTCTTCCCGATGCTCAGCGACTTCTGGCCGCACGGCGCCACTGCGCAGGCCTACGGGGTGTTCGAACAGGTCGGCGGGTTCTCCACCCGCGGCACGTTCTTGATCGACCGAGACGGAGTCGTGCGCTGGACGCTGGTCAACGGTGTGTCACAGAAGCGTGACTTCGCCGGCTACCGGGATGCCCTCCAGGGGCTGTCTGGATCGGTGGTCTGAGCAACCCGCCGGCGGCGGCTGACGCCGTTTGGGGCCTGTAGCTCAGTTGGTAGAGCACCGCGTTTACACCGCGGCTGTCGTCGGTTCGAGCCCGGCCGGGCCCACGTACATCACCGCAGGTCAGAGGCTTCTACAGCCCTCCGGCCATTGGAATCAGAGGCGTGATTTCGGCTTTAGCCCGAAAAAGGTCCGCAGAAAAGTCCGCAGCCGCTCGGCCGATGGCGTCCAGACGGTCCGCGACGTCGTCCAGCTGGCCGGGAAACAGGTGGCCGTACAGGTCCAAAGTCATGCTCGCCGTGGCGTGCCCCAGCATCTGCTGAACCACCTTGATGTTGGCCCCGGCCGCGATCGCCAGCGACGCCGCCGTTTGCCGTAGCCCGTGCGGCGTCAGCTCCGGCTCACCGATCGCCGTGGCTGCCCGCGCGAACGTCCGCCGGTTGAAGTTGCCGTTGCGAAGCACCCCGCCTCGGGTCCCCTCGAACACGAGATCGTCGGTGCCCTTGCCCGCCGATGAAGTGATCAAGAGGGTCAGTCGAGGGCTAAGACTGTCAGCAGTGCAGCGTCTACAGCTTGCATTTCTGAACTGTTTAGCCGGCCGGCGAACTTACCGAGGCGCGTCTACAAAACGGTGCTCGATTCGGTGGAGTTCGACGAAGACGAGGATCTGGTGGTGGCTGGGCACGGTCAAGGTGGTGTCGGAGGCGGATGCCCCAGGGTGTCCTGCCGGCACCATGGGGTGGTCGTGGCCGCGGTGCCGTAGGCCCGGCACGGCGCGGGGCATACGTACGCGTTCGACGATGCGGTGGCGCGCTATGGCGCGATCCGGTCGCACTCGATGGGCGGATCCGTCGCCCCTGGTGGTACCAGACTGATACCATCAGTTGATGGCTATGACACTGCGTACAGACGAAGAGTTGGACAGCGCGCTGGCCGCCCTCTCGGAGGCCGAAGGCGCATCTCGGCAGGAAATCATCCGCAGAGCTGTTCTGGAGCGCTACGAGCGGAACGCTCACACTCTCCGGGTGCAGGAGAGCTCCAGCCGCATGATCGACAAGTGGGCCGACGTTCTCGAGCGGTTGGGCACCGTGTGACCGAGGTCGAGTACCTGGATTTGGAGGATCTGCTACGTCTCGTACGCCTTCTGAAGACAGGCCCGGTCCGGGACATCGGGCTCCTGGACTCGGCAGCTAATCGGCCTCGTTCCAGTGCGTTCGGGGAAGATGCTTACCCGACGGTGGCACTGAAGGCGGCCGCCTTACTGCACTCCCTTGCCCGCAACCACGCTCTGGTCGACGGGAACAAGCGTCTCGCCTGGTTAGCGACCCTCGTCTTCCTCGACCTGAACTCCTACGGCACCTCCCTGACGAAGGACGCCGCGTTTGATCTCGTTATCGACGTGGCCGGGGGAGACGCCGAAGTTGAAGAAATCGCTCAACGTCTACGCCTGACTGGCTAGCCCCCGCCGTGCACCCGTTCCGGTCAAGAACCCATCGATCTCCGTGGGAGACGTCCGCTTCTGACGCGGAGAGTGAACCCGCGACTGTCGATCAGCGGGAAACCGAGGACGATGGTGTCGGCGTCCGAGGCTGGGGGGCCCCATCGCGGCCACGACCGGGCTAGGCGACCCGATCCGCCTACGGGTGGGGGAAGACGGCTTCAATGCGGGGCCCGTCCGAGGACCAGAACACCTTGTACGGCGGGTGGCCAGCAACGGGGAGCCGGAAGCGGATGCCGTCGGGTGTCGTGATGGCGGTGGACCGCGCCTGTGCCTGTGCGGGGAGGCGGAAGATCAGCTCGCAGGCGTCCAGTACCGCGTTGTAGAGATCGGCGTCGGGCCCGGCCTCCAGCGTGTCGAGCTGTTTGTCGGCGACCTGGGAGTAGGCGTTGTCGGCACTCACGCGGGCCGGCGCTGACGGGCCCGGCGCACAGTGGACGACTGCGAGGCCCGGGTGAGCAGTGCCTGCAGTTCGGGGTCGCCGTCATACTCCAGCTGCGCATCGGTCACGACGCTGGCGGGCTGCAGGAGGATGGAGCCGTCCTCGTTCTCCCGGGCCAGGAAGCGTTGGTTCGCGTGGCCGGGGATCACGACCCGGCTCCGGGCGTCGGTCTCGATCAGGGTGATCACGTTCCACGCTCCTGTGTTGGGGGCCTCGCCCTCAACATACACCCATTGTCCCACTGTGGGCATATGGGATCGTGGGCTACATCGTCCGATGACGCCGATGAAGTGATCAAGAGGGTCAGTCGAGGGCGAGGACCGTCAGCAATGCAGCATCTATGGCTTGCATTTCAGAGCTGTCTAGCCTGCCGGCGAATTTACCTAGGCGCGTCTGCGGGTCGATCACGGTCAGCTGTTCGACCATCACACGGGTCTTGGTGCCGTCGATCTCGATCTCAGGACGGAAGGAGGCCGCCCGGCGCCCCGTCGAAGTTGGAGCGACAATCCACATCGAGAGTGGGAGATCATCGGATTGGACCACGACGGCGTAGCGGGCGCCGGCTTGTTCGTGGCCGCGGACGTCCCCGGGTGCCTTCAGCCGGTACAGGTCACCACGCACGGATGGAGTCCATCTCCTCGGCCAGCTGCCGCGATGCCGCGACATCGTCCGGGTCATTGCGCAGTTGCTCGGTCTCGGCCCGCAGACGTGCGCGCCGATGCGTTCGTTCAGCTTCCAAGATCGCAGCCCGCGCCGCCTCCGAGCGGGACAGCCCGTCAGGCCTGCGGCAAACGTCGCCCGTCGGAGCGCCAGGGTCAGCCGAACGTCTTTGATCTAGGGGCCGAACGGGCCATGTACGCCCCCTCAGGCTCGGAGGGAGACTGCCCTCAGGTGCGCTGGTTGACAAACGGCAACCTGACGTGAGTCCCACGCGGAAGGCTGTGGGAACCGGCGGTTGGTCGGGCTACTAACGGGGAGGACATCGTATGGGCAACACCAGCAAACTGGTCTATATCGGCAATTGCCATGCCGGACTACATGAGGCCCTTCAGTCGCGCGACAGCCACGCCTTCTTGGGCGTTTCCAGCAGCCTAGTGCCGACGACTTGTGTCGCGGGCTGGCTTCCACCAGCTCGGTACCGCCCGAGGTTGCCTTGCCTGACTACGAGCAGATCGAGCCATCGGCGGAATCGATGATGCTGTGGTGGACGCAGTCGGCAGCCATGTCAGACCAGAGCGCCGTTTCTGACGACCTAAGGAACGGGCAGAGGCAGGCAGGCCTGATAGGAGGGCGTCCAGTCGAGCCAGCATCCATACTCAGAACCTGGACGAAGCACGCGCTCGGAGGTGCGGGCATAGTCCCCGGATTCCTCGCTCTTCTCGTGGGCGCACCGCTGGTGTTGATGATGGTCATGATGGTGTCGGGCGCGTTCGATGGCGCAATCAGGGCTCTGTGGGTCGCAGGGCTCGGATTCCTCATGTTCGCGGCGAACTGCGTCGTGCTTGGTCTTGCTGGACGTTCCACCGGGCGGGGTCAGGACACGTGCGAACGGGATGCGGCGCGAGCAGCCGGAGTTTCTGCTGCTCGGCGCGGATGAAGTTCTCCTCGATGAGGTAGCCGGGCGTCGGCCAGCACGGTACGCAGCTTCGCTGCGATGCCGGGCTTCGGTGAGCTGCTGGCGGCAGCTGTCCAGGCCGGGGGTGCAGCAGGGTACGGTCGACGGGGTGCTGGCTGAGCATCGCCCCGACGATGACCTGATGCTCGGTGACCACGGCCGCTTCGGCCTTGATCCCCTCGATCTGCGGCAGCGTCCGACCGGCGGCCCGCGCCGCACTCCCAGCAAGCTTCGTCCCGGTTCGAAGGTGAATCGCATTGGTGCTGTCAGCAGCCGTCTCGGTCATCGGGCAGCCGGTTTGGCAGGGGCGAGGGCGGCGAGGGCCATCTCGCCCGCTGGCGGGTCGAGGTCGACGATGAGCGGCGCTAGTACCCTCAGGCCGGCGTTCAGCGCCAGCGCCGGCACGCCCCGGTTGCCCAAGAGGGTTCCCAGCCACGCCAGGAACTCCGTCAGCACATCGGGGTCGTCAACCAACCTGGCCGCGGCGACGAACTGGACGATGAACGCGAGGTCCTCACGCGTGCGTGCCAGTTGCTCGTCGTTGTAGGACGTCATGTGCGGGAACTCCGCGGTCAGCTTGTCGAAGGCGGTGGCCGCGAGCGAGGCTGAGCTCGCATCGAGGTGCAACGCGGCGGGCTCAAGCACCGTGGAAGCCGTGGAGATCTGGGGTGGGCGATCCTGCCAGCCATCGAGCACCGTGACGGCGTCAGAGACCGTCGCCCCCCAGCCATCGGCCCCCAACCGGTTGGCCCTGCGCGGGTCCGGGCCCAGGCCGCGGCCGCCGGCGAGCACGGGAACCCCTTGCCCGTGTGCGACGTCGACGAGACGGCTCAGGCCGCTGAAATACAGCGGCAGGTTGCAGCTCACGGCCAGCGCGTCGGGTCGGTGCCGGGCGATCAGCTTGGCAACGTGGTCGGCGGGTGTCGAGGCGCCGAGAAAGGCGACCGCAAACCCGTTCGCACCCAGCTGCTCGGCGAACATCTGCGCTGGCAGCGAGTGCCAGTCGCCCTCGGCACAGGCAACGATCACGAAGCCGTGGGGAGCAGGAGCCTCCACGGCGTTGGACACCGCGTCCAGTGCCTTCTGTGTCACTCCGCTGGCCAGGTGCTCATCGGCGACCGTGAACTCATTGCGCAGCCAGCGCTCGCCGACCTCTCGTTGGGCCGCCCCGAGAAGATCGACGATGACTGCGTCGCTGGGCACCCCCTGATCGAGAAGATCAAGGGCCAAGCGCACCCCCGCCCGAGGTTCGCCGCCGATGGCCAGGTCGAGGTAGGCGTCGACCGCCGCGCTGGGGGCACGGGGGATGGTCACTGTGCGATCACCTCGTAGCGGGAGAACCGGCGCGGTCGCGGTCGCAGGTCCCCGCCAGGGATACGCCTGTGGGACCGTGCGTGGTCCTGCGAACGCATGTATCCGGCGAAAGACTCGCGGTCGTCCCACCACGACACCATGATCAACATGCACGGGTCGGCCTGGTCCGCCCACACCTGCAAACGCTGAAACCCCGGCCAGGCATCGACAGCACCGAGCCGACTGGTAAACGCGGCCAATACTGCTGCCCGCCCGGCCTCGGGCACAGTGAGCTCGCTGAAGGCCACGAACTGCCCACTCCCGGTCGGGCTTGAAGGTGGTGGCTGGTTCATTGGTAGTCCCTGTCCGTGGCCCACTGCCACTGATCGCGCCCAGCCTCCTTGGCCCTGTACATGGCTCTGTCGGCCGCCTGGAGCGTTCGCGCGGAATAGTCGGCCGCGGAATCGGCCACAGTGGGCGCAGCGGGCGCAATACCGGCCGAGAAGGTGATCGGGTGCGGCCGGGCCGTGACCCACGCCAGTTGCAGACGGGTCAGGAACATCTCGGCACCGGCGTCAGCGATGATGACGACGAACTCCTCACCGCCATACCGGCCGGCTAGTTCGGTAGCGCGAAGCGTGGAGGCGAGAGTGCGCCCCAGAGCGCGCAGCACCCGGTCGCCCTCCAGGTGACCCAGCGTGTCGTTCACGGCCTTGAAGTGATCCAGATCGATCATGATGACCGTGTCTTCGGCCCTCAGTCGTCCAAGAGCGCGCCCCAGGAAACGCTTGTTCACCAGACCCGTCAGCGCGTCCATCGAGGCGTCCTCCGCGAGACGTGAGGTCTGCTCGGCGAGCTCGATCGCCCGCTGCGCGTCGCGCACAAACCCGGGCAGGTAACGCTCGAGCAGCATCCGAGCCACGCTGAGCTGCGGAGCCGCCGGTATCAGCGGGTGCCCGTCTCCGAACGACACATCCACCGGAATCGTCTCGCTCCCGGCGCCGGCGGCCGCAGACACGGTCGTTCCGCCCAGGGCGACGATGAGCTCGGCAGCCAGGGCGGCGGCTTCGGCCGCGCCGGTGATCCACAACAGACCTCGCGTGGCCTCCAACAACGCCTCGACAGCGAACGTGTCGGAGGGGCCGGCAGCAGTGCTGGAAGGCACCTCAGACTGGACTTCCCCCCCACGACCGTCGTTTCGTGCGTCCATCGACTCCCCTTCTGCGACTGAACCGTCATCACACGCTCCAAGACAAGCACGGGTGCAGCCGCTGGTCCACATCTACCGGGACCACCGGCTGGATGGCGACCCGATGTTGTTGATCATGCCCACGTTTGCTCCGCGGCCACCCCCCCTGGCGTTCACGGCAACCGGCCTGGGGCTGCCCTGCGCCGCAGGTCCGCCGCCGTCCAGAATCCGGCCCTGACGCTGATCGAGGCCAGGGTGCTGGCCCACCTGGCGGCCGGCGTGGGTGTCACCGCCATCGCGGGCTCGCGATACGTGAGCGCCTCGACCTTCAAGAAACACGTCGCCGAGGTTGACACGACAGTTGCGCACCCTGGGGCCAGGGTCAGCACTGGCGAGCATGTCAAGCACCTTGAGACTCTCAATGTGCGAAAAGACGGAACGGTGTTCAGGATCTCGCTCAACGTCTCACCGATCCGCGACGCTGTCGGTGCGATCGCTGGCGCCTCGGTGATCTGCCGCGACCTGAGCCGACGAGGCTCGGCCTTGTGCGTTGTCGGCGGTTCGAGCCCGGCCGGTCCGCTCATATCACCGCGGGTCCGAGGCGTACGAGCTCGTCGGTGACTGCTTTGGCTGAATTGGATAGTCATGGCTGAATTGGCGAATCCCCCCGTGACGAAGGTCATAGCCGCCTTCCGTGAAGCCCTCCGGCGGTGAGCGCTATCACCGGCCCGGGGGTGGACGATGGTGTCAGCAGGTTTCCTCCGGCGCCGGTCACCGGGAAACAGAATATGGAGGCAGGACGATGAGGCGACTTCTCTTCCTTGGACTCGGCGGTGCCCTGCTTTTCACCTTTGGCGCCGGACCAGCCCGGGCTGACAACGGGCCGCACACCCTGAGCCCGTCCGGCACGGGTTTTGACCTGATAGCCGGCAGCAGCAGGTGTGCCACCTGTCATCGCGCGCACACCTCCCTGGCTGACTTCCCGCTGACTGCCGATCGCGATGACCTGTGCCTGACCTGTCATGACCACGCAGCGGGCGGGGCAACGACCAACGTGATGGACGGTGTGAGCAATGAAGGCGGCGGGACCCGGGGTGACCCGGGTGGGGTGCGGGTAGCGCTTCGCAGCGGGGGTTTCGACTACGCCCTGATCGGCTCCGGCCTGGCGACGAAGGAGGTCTACCGGCAGGGCTCGGAGATGCTCTCCAGGAACCAGAACATCCCGGTGCTGGCAGCCGGTCAGGTGACCACGTCCAAGCACCTGATCAACGCTGCAGCAGACACGGCGTGGAACCTCAGCGCCCTCAACCCGGACGCGGGTAAGGCAGCCAAGATGGAATGCATCTCCTGCCATGACCCGCACGGCAACGGCAGCTACCGGGCCCTGCTGCCCTTCCCCGCGGGCACCGGTGAGTCGGCGCCCACGGTCGGCGTGATGGTTCCGGACACCGCCGCGAAGGTCTACAGCACGGCCAACTACTGGCTCTCCGGAGACGCCGGCGTCCCGTCGGTGGTCAGTGCGGTCAACGGAGTGACAGCAGCGCGGGACGGCTTCAGTGCCAACGTCGTCCAGTGGTGCTCCACCTGTCACCAGCGCAACCACTTCGACACGACCATCGAGATGAAGGGGACGACCTGCATCACCTGCCACGTGGCTCACGGGTCCAACGCCACCCTCAGCGGGGCGAGAGCCAACCCGGTCACCATGGCTGACGGCTCGGCCGTGCCGAGCCGTGGCCATCTGCTGCGGGTTGATACCAGCCGTGCCGTCTGCATCATGTGCCACGCTCGCTAGGTCGAGCCGCGGCTGTCAGAGCGACGAGCCAGGATAGCCGGGGTCAGCGCGAGCTGAGCCCGGGGACCGTGACCAGCTGTCCTGCCTGGGGTGGGCTCACGGGCGCGGCGACCTCGAGCCGGAGCTTCTGTCCCGGATCGGCGTAGTCACCCTTGACGTGGACACTGGTGGCCGAGGCACCGCTCTTGCGCATCAGCTGATGGAGGGCAGCAGTGGAAGGGGCCCGGCTGTCGCTCGCCGTGGCTGCGGGACTGCCCGACGCGGTGGGGGAGGCGCAGGCGCTCAGACTGAGCACCGCGGCGAGGGCCAGGCAGGACAGACGGCGGTACCTCATGGAGCTCTTCTCGTGGTGCTGCGCGCGGGGGAGGGGACGTGCCTCGCAGGGCGAAGACACAGTCAAGGTCATCAGATAACTGCTGGTATTCCGGGTCGCCCACTGGGCCACGCCTCGGACAGCCCCTCGCCTCTGACCCCACTTTGGTACCGTCCGGCGAAAGTGTCGATTTTGTCGTGGCTCTATGTGAATCGGGCTCGTCTGGATGTGAGAGCACTTACCCCGAGCGCGAGGAGTCCCGGATGAACCTGATGCGTACCAAGACGATTGAACAGTCGATCCGTGACACCGAGGAGCCCACCCACAAGCTGCGCAAACAGCTGGGGGCGCTGGACCTGACCGTGTTCGGCGTCGGAGTCGTCATCGGCACGGGGATCTTCGTGCTGACCGGCAAGGCGGCCGGGGTCCAGGCGGGGCCGGCGGTCGCCCTCTCCTTCGTCTTCGCCGCCATCGCCTGCGCGCTCGCGGCCCTGTGCTACGCGGAGTTCGCGAGCACCGTCCCGGTGGCCGGATCGGCGTACACCTTCTCGTATGCCGCCCTCGGCGAGGTGGTGGCCTGGATCATCGGCTGGGACCTCATCCTCGAGCTCGCCCTCGGCGCCAGCACGGTGGCCGTCGGCTGGTCGACCTACTTCGCGGACGTGATGCAGCAGTTCGGCGTCACGATCCCGGCCTTTGCCTACGGCGACGGGCACAACCTGGTCGCAGCGGGGATCGTCCTGATCCTGACGGGAGTCATCTGCTTCGGGATCAAGGTCTCCTCGCGGGTGAACCTGGTGATGGTGGTCATCAAGGTCTCGGTCGTGCTCTTCGTCATCATCGCCGGTCTTTTCTACATCAAGATGTCGAACTACTCCCCGTTCATCCCCGCGTCCGGCTCCACGCCGGCCGCAGGCGCCACCAGCGTGCCGTCGCTGCTGCAGGACCTCGGGGTTGCGCCCGGCTCGTTCGGCATCACCGGCATCTTCACCGGCGCTGCGCTGGTGTTCTTCGCGTTCATCGGGTTCGACATCGTGGCAACGGCAGCCGAGGAGACCAAGAACCCGCAGCGGGACATGCCTATCGGCATCCTCGGCTCGCTGGCGATCTGCACGATTCTGTACGTCGCGGTCTCGCTGGTCATCACCGGCATGGTCAAGTACACCGAGATCAAGGTCAATGCCCCGCTTGCCGAGGCGTTCCGCTCGGTCGGTCAGCCCGGCTTCGCCACGGTCATCTCGATCGGCGCGCTGATGGGACTGACCACGGTGATGATGATCATGATGCTCGGCCAGAGCCGGGTCTTCTTCGCGATGAGCCGGGACCGGCTGCTGCCCCCGGTCTTCTCCAAGGTGAACCAGAAGACCGGCACCCCCGTCCGGACCACCATCACGACCGGCATCGTCGTCGCGGTGATCTCGACGTTCGTGTCCCTGTCCGAGCTTGCCGAGCTGGTCAACATCGGCACCCTGTTCGCCTTCATCCTGGTCGCAGTCGGCGTGATGGTGCTGCGACGCAAGCGCCCGGACCTCAAACGGCCGTTCCGCTGTCCCTGGGTCCCGGTCGTTCCGATCCTGGCGATCCTGACCTCGTTCTACCTGATGCTGAACCTGCCGGCCGCCACCTGGATCCGGTTCGTCGTCTGGATGGCCATCGGGCTCGCGATCTACTTCCTGTATGGCGCCCGGCACAGCCGCCTGGCCACCGACCCGAACTACTCGCTCGAGGCCGACCAGGCCGCACGCGATGAGCGCGAGGTGGTGGGCGTCTGACGAGCCCTGCTGGGTGGGCCGGGGCGTCGGGAGGGACCCACAGGTCTGGGTAGCTCCCGACGCCGCGGGTCAGATGGCAGCGCCCTCGACGGAGTCGAAGACCGCGAAAGCGTTACGTCCGAAGTCTTTGGCCCGGTACATGGCGGAGTCCGCCCGGCCGACCAGCTCGTCGGCATCGACGTGGTCGACCCCGTGGCAGAACGTCACGCCCAGGCTTGCCGTCACGGCGAACTCCCGCTCGCCCAGCCGGATTGGTTCGGCCACTGCGGTCAGGATCCGCTGCACCACATCGAGGCCGGCAACCTCATTCTCAAGATGCTCGAGCAGGACCAGGAACTCATCGCCGCCCCAGCGGACCACGGTGTCGTGGGGCCGCACCACAGCCCTGATCCGTTGTGCCACCGCCTGCAGGATGCGGTCGCCCACGTCATGGGTGTAGCGGTCGTTGATGGTCTTGAAGTCGTCGACGTCGATGAAAGCCACCGCCAGCAGTGACCGTCGCTCAGGGCGGGCTGAGGCGGCGTGCTGAAGCCTCTCGAAGAGCATCGAGCGGTTGCCCACGCCGGTGAGCGAGTCGTGCTTGGCGAGGTGTCTGAGCAGCCGCTCGGAGGACTCTGCCCGCGAGCGCAGCGTGGCGTGCTCGATGGCCAGGGCGGTCGAGATGGCGAAGGCTTCCAGTGCGTTTCGGGTGGCCTGGCTGGGCAGGAGACCGTCATGGGGAAGGTCCACTGACAAGATGCCGAGCCGGGACCCGTCCTGGGCGGTCAGCGGCGCGAACAGGGCGTCCTCCGGATGCCAGGCGTCCTCGGCAGAGTCAGGAACAATATCGGGAACCCAGCTCAGCAGCTCCAGGTTGGCCGCCTCGTTGCTGTGGTCTGCGAACCGGAGCCGGCCCCAGGGCTCGCTGACTTCGAGGATCTGGTCCCAGACCTCGGCGCTGGACGAGGTGCCGAGGAGCATCGTCCGCGCTTCCTCGTCGCCGGCGACCGAGACCACCTCCAGCGACCCGTCCGGCCGGGCGATGTTGATGGCGGCCACCCCGAACCCGAGCGCCTGGACAATCGTCTGGGCCAGGAGGTCGAGCATGGCGACCAGATCCTCGGGGATTGTTGGCTCGCCAAGGCCGGGGGAAGCGGCTCCTGAGGGAGCAGTGTGACCACTGTCCTGATCCTCTGGCATCTCACTTCCGACCTGTGTCTGGTTGTCCCCACGCTCATTTTACGATCGCTACCGGGGTCAAGATGACGGGAACCAGAATCTTGACTGTCTACTGCCTCGATGGGCACCATCCATGGACCTTCACCGGGCCCGAAAGGCTGGTGCACTGCACCGGTGCTGTCCTACCATTTGACGATGATCAGGATGCTTATCCGAATCGGGATTCATCTGCTGGCCAACGCCACCGGCCTGATCGTGGCCGCATGGATCCTCGAGGGAATGACCATCACAGGCGCAGCCTTCGTCATCGCCGTACTGATCTTCACCGCGGTCGAGGTGGTTGCCGACCCGCTGGTCACCAAGATCGCCATCACCAGCCTCCCGGCCCTGCGCGGCGGGGTCGCCCTGGTGACCACCTTCCTCGGTCTGCTGATCACCACCTGGCTCTCCAGTGGTCTGCAGATCGACGGTGCCCGGACCTGGGTGCTGGCCACTCTCGTGGTCTGGCTGGCTGCCCTGCTCGCCGACCTGATCCTTCCGCTGATCCTGGTGAAGAAGGCGGTGGATCGCAGAAGCGCCTGACCTGGTCTGTGGACGGCGAGATCACGGTGGTGGCGACGGCGGAGTGGGGGGAAACCGTCACTCGAACGTTTGTTCGATAGACTGACGCGGTGACCGAACGTCCCCGCCTGGCCCAGCGTGAGCCCCGGAGTCTGCAGCCTGAGCAGATGGGGCAGCTCACCGTGTGCACACCGGCCGTGCCGCAGAGGGTGCAGGCCTGGATCCTGTGGGAGGACGGGGTCGAGGAACGGGTGGAGGCCCAGGCCACCGCCTGGACCAGACGCGCGGTCCGGGTGCGGTTCGGGGCGCCGCCTCACCAGCACGATGTGTGGGTGTGGGCAGGCGCGGTCGAGCGGGCCTGAGAGGTGAGCCCTATGCTCACGCCCGGTGTCCAACACGGGCGCCCCTGAAGAAAGGTCCATCCATGTCGTACGGCTCGCCCCCGCCGCCCCCGCCTCCGCCCCCGCCGCCGGCCGCCAGCTCGCCCCCGCCGCCCAACTATCTGGTCTGGGCGATCCTGGCGACGATCCTCTGCTTCTGGCCTGTGGGTATCGCCGCGATCGTCTTCTCGACCCAGGTCAACGGCAAGTGGGCCAGGGGTGACGTGGTGGGTGCTCAGACGTCCTCGCGCAGGGCCAAGAACTTCTCGATCGCCACCGCCGTCATCGGGCTCGTCCTGGGCATCGGCGTCGTCGCACTGAGGTTGGGCAGCTGAGAGCGGGTCAGTGAGCTGAGCCCGGTTCCGGGGCGCTGCCCTGTTCTGGCAGCGCCCCGGAACCAGAGGCTATATTTGCAGGCCACAGTCCCCACGGAGGTCCATGTGAGCCCCCTTCCGCTGCGCGAGGTGGTCGCCGCGCTCGAGCGGTTGTACCCGCCGCATACCGCCTCGTCCTGGGATCGGGTGGGGCTGGTCAGCGGTGACCCGGGCCAGCCGGTGTCGCTGGTGCACTTCGCCGTTGATCCCACCCTTGCGGTGATCGACGAGGCCCGGATGGCCGGCGCCGACCTGCTGGTGACCCACCATCCGCTGCTGCTGCGCGGGGTGCACGCCGTGGCCACGACCAGCGCCAAGGGCGCCTCGGTGACCGCCCTGATCGTCAGCCAGATCGCCCTGTATGCCGCCCACACCAACGCCGATGTCGCCTCACCCGGGGTCTGTGACGCGCTCGCCAGTGCCTGTGCCCTGACCGGTGTCGGACCCCTGGAGGTGGTCGAGGGCGTGGGCCATGGCCGGGTCGGATCGCTGGCCGCTCCGTTGAGCCTTCACGAGTTCGTGCAACGCCTGAGCGCGGTCCTGCCGGCCGCGCCCGGCGGGATCCGGGTGGCTGGGCCGGCCGATGCCCTTGTCTCCCGGGTGGCTGTGGTCGGCGGTGCGGGCGACGACTTCTTCGGTGCTGTCAGGGCAAGCGGGGCCGACGTCTATGTCACCGCGGACCTTCGTCATCACCCGGTGCTCGAGGCCCGCGAAGAGGCCCGAGGGGGCACGCCGTACCTTGTGGATGCCGGGCACTGGGCGACCGAGTGGCTGTGGCTGGAGAGCGCTCGTTCGGAGTTGCTGCGCGAGCTGGCCGGGCGAGGTACTAGTTTGAACACTCACATCAGCACACTGCGCACGGACCCGTGGGACTTCGTCATCGGAGCCGCCACGAGCCTTAACCCCGGAGGTACGCCCTGAAAGCCGACACGAGCCGTCAGTGGCGTCTGCTGGACCTGCAGGCGCTGGACACCCGCTGTGACCAGATTGAGCACCGCAGGGTCACACTGCCCGAGCTTGCCGAGCTGCGCGTCCTGGATGCCGAGCTCTCCGAGGTGAACGATGACCTGGTCCGGGCCAGGACGGCCCTGAACGACGTTCAGCGTGAGATCACCAAGGCCGATACCGACGTCCAGCTGGTGCGTGACCGCAGCACCCGCAACCAGACCCGGATGGATGCCGGACAGGGGACAGCCAAGGACCTGCAGGCCTTGCAGCACGAGCTTGGCTCCCTCACCCGACGTCAGGCGGCGCTCGAGGACATCGAGCTCGAGGTGATGGAGCGGGCTGAGGGCCTGGCCGGCGACGTCAGCCGGCTGGAGGCGACCAGCGCCGAGATGACCGCGAGGGCTGACGCGCTGAGGGAGGTGCGTGACAAGAGCCTTGCCGAGCTGGACGCAGAGGTCGCTCAGATCGTTCGCGCCCGGGCCGATATCGTCGCCGGCGTGGGTGAGGACCTGCTGGCCCTCTACGAGAAGATCCGCTCCTCCAGCAACGGCATCGGGGCAGCGATGCTCCGTAAACGCCGCTGTGAGGGGTGCAACCTGGAGCTCAACCAGGGGGAGATCAACCGGTTCACGGCTGCCGAGGAGGACGAGGTGCTCCGCTGTGAGGAGTGTCGCCGCATCCTGATCCGTACCTCCGAGTCCGGCATCTGAGGCATCGGCGTGGGCGGACGCAGACTCGTCGTCGAGGCTGATGGCGGATCACGCGGCAATCCGGGCAATGCCGGCTATGGCGCGCTGGTGCGCGATGCCGTCTCCGGTGAGGTGATCGCCGAGCGGGCCGAGTCGGTCGGGATCGCCAGCAACAACGTCGCGGAGTACTCCGGCCTGGTTGCCGGGCTGAGAGCCGCGTTCGACATCGACCCCGCCGCTGCGGTGACCGTCCGGCTGGACTCCAAGCTCCTCGTCGAGCAGATGAACGGCCGGTGGAAGATCAAGTCGCCCGACCTGCGCCGCCTGGCGATCGAGGCGCGCGATGTGGTGGCCGAGCTCAACGCAGCCGGGGGATCGGTGACCTACACCTGGGTCCCGCGGGCCGAGAACTCCGCTGCCGACGCCCTGGCCAACTCGGCCATGGACGGCGAGTCGGTCAGCTGGACCCGGGCGCCCGACCCGGACGTCGCCGCCGATATCGCCGCGGACGTGGTGTCCGCACCGGCCGACCTTGGGGCGCCGACCAGGATCGTGCTGGTGCGTCACGGCGTCACCGACTTCACCGTGGCGGGCAAGCTGGACGGGCGTGGCGGGCCCGACCCCTCGCTGAACGCCGAGGGTCTGCGCCAGGCCCGGGCCGCTGCCGCCGGGGTTCGGTCCTTCCTCGGTGAGGTGCCGGCCTCCGTGATCACCTCGAGCCTGAGCCGGGCCATCCAGACCGGTGGCGCGATCGCGGACCAGCTTGGCGTCAGCGCCGAGGTCGACGCGGGCTGGGACGAGCAGAACTTCGGTGACTGGGACGACCAGAGCATGAGCTACCTGGCCGAGCGGCATCCGGAGGAGCTCCTGCGGTTTCGCAACGACCCGGCCTACTCCCGGCCGGGCGGTGAGGCTCACAGCGAGCTCCGGGCGCGGGTGCTGGCAGCGTTCGAGCGGGCCCGGGCAGCCGGGGGCACTGTGGTGGTCGCCACTCATCACGTGCCGATCATCACGGTGCTGGCGCATGTGCTGGGCATCCCGCACGAGCGGTTCTGGCGGCTGGCCACCTCCCCGGCGTCACTGACCTGCCTCGAGGTCTGGGCAGATGGCGGCACCTCCGTCGCGTTCGTCAACGACACGAGCCACCTGCACTGAGCGGGTTCGTCCACCATCAGAGCCACCCGGGCCGGCCGGCCTCCGACTGTGGAATCCTTGTCCCATGAGCGACAACCGCGGCCAAGGGTCAGCCAAGAGCTATGCCGGGGACATCAGTCCGTCGGAGGCGTATGTCGGGCTGAAGGCGGATGCCAACGCCGTGCTTGTCGACGTGCGGACCACCGCCGAGTGGAGCTACGTCGGGACACCAGACCTGGACCAGATCGGCAGGAGGGTCATCTTCCTTGAATGGCAACGCTATCCGGACGGCACGCGCAACGACCAGTTCATCGAGCAGCTGCGGGAAGCCGGCGTACAAGGCAGTGTCCCGGTCTACTTCCTGTGCCGCTCGGGCGTGCGATCGGCGGCGGCCGCGACGGCCGCGACGGCCGCGGGGCTCGGGCCGGCATTCAACATCTCGGATGGCTTCGAGGGCCAGCTGGGGCGTGACGGCCACCGGGCGCTCAGCGGTTGGAAGGCCGCCGGTCTGCCCTGGAGACAGGGATGAGCGACCTGCGTCCGGACACCCTGGCGGTGCGCGGCGGGCTGGCCCGCAGCGGATTTGACGAGACCTCCGAGGCGTTGTTCCTGACCTCGGGCTACGTCTACTCCTCGGCCCAGGAGGCGGAGGCTGCCTTCAAAGACGAGATCGACCGCTTCGTCTACTCGCGTTATGGCAACCCCACGGTGGCGATGTTCCAGGAACGGATGCGCCTGCTCGAGGGCGCACAAGCGTGCTTCGCCACGGCCACCGGGATGTCTGCCGTCTTTGTCGCGCTGGCCGCGCTGCTGGGCAAGGGCGACCGGGTGGTCAGCGCCCGCGGCCTGTTCGGCTCCTGTCACGTGATCCTTGACGAGATCCTGCCGAGGTGGGGCGTGCAGACCGTGTTCGTCGACGGGAGCGACCTCGACCAGTGGCGCGACGCGCTGGCTGAGCCCGCCACTGCGGTGTTCTTCGAGTCGCCCAGCAACCCCATGCAGGAGCTCGTCGACATCGCCGCGGTGTGCGACCTCGCCCATCGCGCGGGGGCCAAGGTCGTGGTCGACAACGTGTTCGGCACGCCCGTGTTCTCCAAGCCGCTCGAGCATGGTGCGGACGTCATCGTCTACTCGGCGACCAAGCACATCGACGGACAGGGCCGGACGCTGGGCGGCGCGATCCTGGGGACCTCCGACTTCATCAACGGCCCGGTCAAGAACCTGATGCGCCATATCGGGCCGTCGATGTCGCCGTTCAATGCCTGGGTGCTGCTCAAGGGCCTGGAGACCCTCTCGCTGAGGGTCGGGCGGATGTCCGCCTCGGCGCTGGAGCTGGCCACCGTGCTGCAGGCCCACCCGAAGGTCTCACGAGTGATCTTCCCGTGGCTCGAGTCGCACCCGCAGCACGAGCTCGCCAGGCGGCAGATGTATGGCGGCGGGACCGTGGTCACCTTTGAGCTGGTCGGTGGCAAGGACGAGGCGTTCGCGGTGATGAACGCCCTGCAGATCGTTGACATCTCGAACAACCTGGGCGACGCCAAGTCGATGATCACCCACCCGGCCACCACCACGCACCGGCGCCTCGGCGAGCAGGGCCGCCTGGCCGTGGGCATCACGGACGGCGTGCTGCGCGTCTCGGTCGGTCTGGAAGACATCCGCGACCTCATCGAGGACTTCCGGCAGGCTCTCGGCTGAGCGCGCCGGCCCCGGCGTCCGCGCGCGAGGTCCTCAGGTGAGCGACAGGGCCAGCGTCGCGGCTAGGGTTGCCGTGGTGGCGCAGAGCGCGCCCTGCCAGGTGAATCGCCAGAGGGAGATCGTGACTCCTGCCCGCCGGCAGCGTTCGCGCCACGGGATCGTGGCCACGACGCCCAGATCGTCAGGAGCGGCCCACGTCGACGCCAATCAGCAGGGCCATCAGCCGGTGCGGGTCGGTGTCGGTGACCGACTCGAGGGCAAGGTAGGCCGGCAGGTTGACCCGGATCGCGAGCTCGGCAAGCAGGGCTGCGGGGCCGGCGGTCAGCGAGACCTCGTATCCAGGATCCACGGCCGTCCCGGGCGCAGCGGCGGGTTGAGGTTCGTCTCGAAGCGCCGGGCCAGGATCTGCTGCAGGCCCGTGGCGGTCCCGGAATCGACTCCTTCCTCGCACAGGTGCCGGGCCACCAGCCCGCGGGTGTGCTTGGCCATGTGGGTGGCTCCGGGGACCCGGATCTGGACCCATCGGGCGGCCAGGTCGCCTTCCGGGCCCCAGGCTGCGGCATACGTGCTGGACCGGCAGTCGACGATCACCCCGCGGCCGGCTGCGGTGGGCAGCACGGCGGCCAGCGGCGTGCGCCAGAGCGCGGCCAGCGGACCGAGCTCGCCGAGGTTCACGCTCATCGACAGGCGGTAGGGGGGAATCTTGTCAGCCGGGCGCAGCGCGCCGTACAGGGCCGAGATGACGACCAGCCAGCGGTTGGCCCGGCGACGGGCAGCCGGGTCGATCGAGGGCAGGTCCAGGGCGTCATACAGGACACCGCTGTAGAGGTCAGACACCCGGACCGCCGGCGCCGCGTCCAGCCGGACATTGTGCGCGATGTCTGCCCGGAGGTTGGCGCTGACTCCGAGCAGGGCCGGGGCATCCGGGTGTGCGCTGACCCGGGCCAGCTCCCGGGCCACGGCGTTGCGGGTGGCGGCGAGCTCGGGGAAGGAGACCAGTGCCGGGTTGGCCGCCTTGCCCCGCGCACGCCCGGTCTTGGTCTCCGAGGGTGGAAGCAGGATCAGCACCCATTGAGGGTAGGCGCGACTGACGTGGGCCTCGCGTCGAGGTTCTGGCTAGGGTGACGTCATGTCGATGCAATGGGCCGGCCTCATCGCGGAGGTCCGCGGGGAGCTGCCGCCGCAGGCCCGGGCCGAGTTCCCGCCCGAGGTCATCGCCGAGGCTGCTGCGGCCGCCGGCGAAGCGGTCCTGCCGGCTCGTGACGAGACCGCGGTGCCCTTCTTGACTGTGGCGCCGCCGGGTGCCCGAGAGCTCGACCAGGCGATCTGCATCGAGCGGTCCGGCCAGGGGTACCGCGTCCGCTGTGCCATCGCGGACGTCGCCGCCTTCGTCCGGCCCGGTGGTGGGCTCGACGCCGAGTCGTTCCGGCGCGGGCAGGCCCTCTCCCTGTCCAGAGACGGGCCGGATGCCCCCGGCCACCGAACCCTGCTGTACCCCGCGCAGGTCAGCCTGGAGGCGGCGAACCTGCTGCCGAACGAGGTTCGGCCCGCCTATGTGTGGGACATCCAGCTCGACCCCGATGGCGAGGACACGTCCGTCGAGGTCTACCGCGCGTTGGTCAGCAGCAAGGACCGCCTCGACTATGGGCAGGTCCAGGAAGCGGTCAGGAACGGGACCACCGACGAGCGGCTCAGCCTGCTCAGGGAGGTCGGCGAGCGACGGATCGCGCTGGAGTGGGGGCGCGGCGGGGCGAGCCTGTCCATCCCGGCGCGGCAGGTCAGCGTGGACGGGGAGGGACGCTACACGCTGGCACTGAGTCCGCCTCCGGCCGCCCAGGACTGGGCCGTCCAGGTCTCGCTGATGGTCGGGATGGTGGCTGCTGAGCTGATGCTGCATGCCGAGGTCGGCATCCTGCGAACCATGCCCCGGCCCGGTCAGCAGGTGATCCAGCGATTCCGTCGTCAGGCCCGCGCCCTCGGGGTCAGCTGGCCCGCCGAGACGTTGTATGGCGAGCTGCTGCGGTCGCTGGATCGCACCAACCCCAGGCATCTGGCGCTGATGCAGGAGGCCGCCTGGCTGTTTCGCGGCGCCGGCGCCGGCTACTCCGTCTTCGATGGCGGGGTGCCTGAGGTGAGCATGCACGCGGCCGTTGCGGCACCGTACGCTCACGTGAGCGCTCCGGTGCGCCGGCTCGTCGACCGGTTCACCCTGGTCGTCTGCGAGTCCATCTGCCGCGATGTCCCGGTCCCGGACTGGGTGCTGGCAGGGTTGCCCCTTCTGCCCGGGATCATGGCCACCTCGGATGTTCTGGCGGACACCGTGGAGCGGGCGGGCGCCGAGGCGGTCGCGGCGGCAACCCTGCGACATCGGGTGGGTGAGACGTTCAGGGGGTCCGTCGTGGACGTCGCCGCGGGCGGTGCTCTGGTCCAGCTGAGCGATCCGCTGATGCTGGTTCGCGCGCAGGGGGAGCACCCGGTCGGCGCCGACGTCACGGTGCGGCTCGTCGAGGCCGACGTGGCCAAGGGCAGCGTGCGCTTTCAGGTCGGGGGGGAGTGAGCCGGTGATGAGTACAGGCTCGGGGCCCGGATCGGTCCGGCTGGTGGCCACCGACCTTGACGGCACCCTGCTGGGCGACAACGGTCTGTGCTCTGGACGCACCCGGGCTGCGCTGGCCGCGGTCGAACGGGCCGGCATACAGGTGGTGCTGGTCACGGCCCGGCCGCCTCGGTGGCTGCACGAGCTTGCCGATCTCGTCGGAGACCACGGGCTCGCGCTGTGCTGCAACGGTGCCTTCGTCTACGACGTCCGCAGGCGGCGGGTCCTCGACGAGCACTGCCTTGCCGCCGCCGACGTCGCGGAGATCCTTGCTGACCTGCGAAACACGTTGCCCGGCATCGTGTTTGCCGTCGAGAGCCGGCGGGGTTTCGGGCGCGAGCTGGCCTATCTCGACGACTACACCAGTCCTGCGGACCGCTCGGCCGGGAGGCTGGAGGAGCTGCTCGACCCGCTGCCCGGCAAGATTCTCGCACGGTGCGAGGGTGTGCGGCCGGAGGAGTTCCACGCCACGGTCGACGAGGTCGTCGGCGACCGGGCTGTCGTCTCCTACTCGGGTGCTTACGGGCTCGCGGAGATCAGCGCCGCCGGGGTGACCAAGGCAGCGGCGCTGGGGGACTGGTGCGCGGCCCAGGGCATCGATGCGGCAGACGTGTGCGCCTTCGGCGACATGCCCAACGACCTGCCGATGCTGCGGTGGGCCGGGCGATCGTTCGGCGTCGCGAACGCCCATCCGGAGGTCCTCGACGTGGTGGACGAGGTGTGTGCCTCCAATGAGGACGACGGAGTCGCCCAGGTGCTCGAGGCGCTGCTCGCCGCCCTGCACTCCGGGCCGGGGGACCCTGCGGCCGGTGCCGGCCCGGCCGGCGGCACGGCATACCTGCCGGGCTAGAGGACCTATGCTGGACCACGGATGAGTCGGTCAGACGGTCGCGTCGATGCTGTGATCCCGGGTTTCCGGGCAACTCACATCGCCGAGGAACGTCCGGGCTTCACAGGGCAAGGTGATGGTTAACAGCCATCCGGGGCGACCCGCGG
>JBBRZQ010000030.1:0-39813 GCA_038236535.1 Actinomycetales bacterium | reverse complement strand
CAAAATCCTTGCCTTCATCGCCAACTACAACCAGAGCGCGAAACCCTTCCGCTGGACCTACGACGCCAAACTCCTACGCGCAGCATGACCCCCGACGGATTAACGCGGCGCTGCACTAGGAGGCGCGACGCTGCCGGTGTTCTACCTGGAGATCCCGCCCTCGCTGTTCGCCACGGTGGTCCAGGGCCTGGCGACGGCCGGCCTCACCAAGGGCGCCCGGGTGGTCGTGGAGAAGCCGTTCGGTCATGATCTCGAGTCGGCCCAGACGCTCAACGCGCGGCTGCGCTCGATGCTGGACGAGACGCAGCTCTACCGGATCGACCACTTCCTGGGAAAGCTCTCGGTGCAGGACATCCTGCATCTGCGGTTCGCCAACACCGTGCTGGAGCCGCTCTGGAACCGGAACTTCGTCAGCAGCGTGCAGATCACCATGGCCGAGAACTTCGGTGTCGAGGGCCGGGGCTCGTTCTATGACCCGGTCGGCTGCCTGCGTGACGTCGTCCAGAACCACCTGATGCAGGTGCTGGCCATGGTGGCCATGGAGCCGCCGGCCCGCAGTGACCTCGACTCGCTGTCCAACCGCAAGCGGGACGTGTTCGCGGCGATGCCGGCGGCCAGCCCCGATCACTACGTCCGCGGGCAGTATGACGGATACGACCGGGTCACCGGGGTGGCCTCGGGCTCAGCGACCGAGACCTTCTCTGCGATGCGTCTGGAGATCGACAACTGGCGGTGGTCCGGGGTGCCGTTCTTCATCCGGGCCGGCAAGTCGCTGCCGCTGAGCCAGACGGAGGTGCGCCTGGTCTTCCGGGCCGCGCCCTCGCTCGGCTTCTCCCCGTCCGGTGAGTCCGTCGACCCCAACCAGATCGTCCTGCTCATCGACCCCCGGGCCGGCGCACGGTGGGTGCTGCATGCCAAGCGCGCCGACGGTCCCGGACTTCGCCCGATCGACCTGGACGTGGATTTCGGTACCGGCGGCGAGCGGGTGCCGGCGCCGTACGAGGAGCTGCTGCATGCCGCCATGCGTGGCGACCAGAGCCACTTCAGCCGCGAGGACTCGGTCGAGGAGACCTGGCGGATCCTGGACCCGCTGCTCGACCTGCCAGGCAAGCCCGCGCCGTACGCCCCCGGAACCTGGGGGCCCGCGGCAGCTGAGGGGCTGACCGCGGAGTTCGGGGGCTGGCATCAGCCCTGGCTGGTGCCAGCCCACTGAGAGGTCGGCTGCTATCTCATCGGCTGCTATCTCATCAGCTGCATGGCGGCGAACATGTACGCCATGCTCGCGGCCATCACGGCCAGGGCGACTCTGTCGGTGAGGCAGTGATGAGCCAGCGGCCGGGCGACGGCACGGTGGGACGTCCGGACTGTCGTCGCAGGCCTGGACTCGACAAGCACCAGGCCTGTCCCTGCTCCTGCTCCTGTACCCGCGGACCCGGAGCCGGGCACAGGCGGTGCGACCACGACCGGCGCTGAGCCACCGGCCGGCGCGATGGTCTCCGTGGCCGCTGCCGGGCCGGTGTCGCCGGGAAGGCCCACCAGCCAGGCCACCCACGGTGGCAGCAGGCCCTGGCCCATTGGCGTCATCGTGCCCAGGGCTCCGATCCCGAGAGGGAGAGAAGTCATGTCCGTGGCTGTCGTGTGGCCTTCATGCTGGTTCGCCTTCGTCGGGGTGGGGTTGTTCGGTTCTCAGGAGTGGAGATCCCGCTCGTGGTCGGGGGTGGTCCGTGGCCTGCGGGCGACGATGAGGGCCACCAGCAGCAGGAGGGCGATGACTCCTCCGGCCAACCACCAGAGGGTGGAGGCGGGCTCACCGGCGCTGGCCGTGGAAATTGGGGCGGCGGGCGTGGCGCTCTGGACCGTCGGGGCCGCGTTGGCGGCTGCCGCAGTGGTGTTGCCGGTCGCCGTGGGGGTGGCCGGGGGGGTAGTTCCGGTGGCCTTCGGGGCGGGTGAGGCCGAGCGAGCGGTGAAGGAGAGCGTGCCGCTGACCACGTGGCCATCGGCCGCGGTGGCTCGCCAGGTGACCGAGTACCGGCCGGCCGGTGAGCCGGCCCGCAGGGGCTCGCTGACGGTGCTGCCGGTCAGGACGGCGGGGCCGCTCTGGACCTGCCCGGCCGGGCCGGTGACGACCACGGCGGTTCCGACGGCCAGCACCGGCTCGCTGAAGGTCAGCGTCACCCGGGCCGGGACGACCGCCGTGCTGGACCCGTCAGCGGGGGCCGACCCGGTCAGCTGGTCGTGCGCCTGGGCCGCGGTGGCCGACCCCATCAGCACGGCTGTCAGGGTGAGCAGGATCGACCCGGCCCGCAGGCAGGACCGGGAGCGGACCGTTGCCGGTCGGGTGGGAAGGGTACGGGCGAGACCAGGCATAGGGAAAGTCCTTGGACGCAGGGCCCAGTCGCAGATCGCTCACCGAGCAAGCGCGTTTCGGGCCGGGAGACAGAGGGTGTGGGGGTCGGCACGCAGCCATGGGCAGAGGTGGGGCTGACGTGCAGACGGGCGGCAGCCGTCTTGTAGACGTGCGGCAGGGCAGGCTGGGCGGGGCTGGGCGCAGAGGTGAGGCCGGAGGACCGACGAGCGGCTCAGCTGATGGGGAGCAGTCGGGTGCCGGCTGACAGACGCCGTGGTGGCGGAGCGCGCAGGCCCACGCCGCCGGTGGCGAACTGCGCCGGGACGACGTGCGGGGTGTCAGCCGGGACGGCCCGGGTGGCCGGCAGATCGGGCAAACCGAGCCGCAGCCACCGGGGCGGGCCGGCATGCTCGGCCACGAACCAGAGCACCCTCTCGCCGTGGGCCAGCAGCATCGCCATCGCCACGGTGGCCGCGACGTGCGCGCCGGCCATCGCCCCGGACTGGAGCGCAGACGGCGCAACGATCGCGGCGTCTGCCATCCCGGTCATCCCGGTCATACCGGTCATCCCGGTCATCCCGGTCATACCGGTCATACCGGTCGATCCAGTCAGCTCGCTGAGGCCGGTGCTGCCCAGCCGCATGAAGGCTTCGTGCAGGACCACCTGAAGGGCGATCAGGGTAGCGATCAGCCGGGCCGGGCTCAGCCGGATGCCGGTGAGCAGCGCGGCAGCCAGGCCGGTGAGCCCTGCGAGCAGAAGGAGCACGACCGGCCGTGGCACCAGGCCACCGGCGATCAGGTGGGCGCTCAGCGCGAGGGAAAAACCGGCGACACCTAGTGAGGTCGCCCGCAGCCCGCGCAGGAACCCCCGGGTCGGCGACGACATGCTCGTCACTCTAGGTCGCCGCCCACCGGGGCGCCACAGATAGGAATGCCGCCAGCGCAGGCAGATACCCGGGTCCACGCTGGCGGGAGCTGCGCCGCCCGGAGCGGGTCGGCCGGTCGTCCGGACCCGGGCTCAGGACCAGATCGCCTGGCTGACGGCCACGCCCAGGAAGGCGGCACAGACCCCGGCGACGATGCTGGCGACCACGTTGGCGGCGGCTATCAGGCGGGCGTCGCCCTCAAGCAGCCGCAGCGTCTCGTAAGAGAAGGTGGAGTATGTCGTCAGTGCTCCGCAGAACCCGGTGCCCACTGCCAGCTGGACCTGCGCGGAGGCGCCCCCAGCACTCACCGCGCCGGTGACCAGGCCCAGGATCAGCGACCCGATCACGTTGACGGTGAAGGTGCCCCACGGGAATACCGTGTCGTGGCGCGACTGGAGGGCCCGGTCGCTGAGGTACCGCAGCGGCGCCCCGACGGCCGCGCCGGTGATCACCAGCAGCAGCGTCACCGGTCCGGCCCGGCAGGGTCGGCGGGTTCACTGTCCAGCGGGGAGTGGCCACCACCGGTCCCTTCCGGGTTCGTCCCGACGTAGCGGATGACCTCGCAGTCGTCCAGGATGACCAGCCCCTCGGTCACCAGATCGTCGAGCAGGGGCAGGAACCCGGCGATCCGGGCGTGGCTGTCGATGATGATGATGACCACCGGCAGGTCCTCGGCCAGGCTCAGCAGCCGGGTCGTGTGGATCCGGCTGGTGGCGCCGAACCCCTCGACCCCGTGCAGCACGGTCGCCCCGGCCAGGCCGGCCTCGTGTGCGCGGTGCACGATCTCGGTGAACAGCGGCCTGTGGTGCCAGTGGCCGGAGTCCCCGATGATGATGGTGAGCCGTTGCGCGGTGCCGGTGAGCCTCATTCGATCCTCCAGTTGACCAGGCGTCGGGTGGTGGTTGCCGTCGCCCAGACGGACAGCAGCGCGCCGATCGGGGTGAGCGTCAGGTAGAGCAGCGCGGTGCCCGGATGGGCGCCCGCAACAAGCCTCTGTACGTCGACCGCATACGTCGAGAAGGTGGTGAACCCGCCTAGGACGCCGACGCCCAGAAACGGGCGGAGCAGACGCTGGCTGGTCCAGACATCGGTGATCAGGACCATCAGGATCCCGATCAGCGCGCAGCCGGCGATGTTGATCACCAGGGTGCTGGCCGGGAAGGCGCCGGCGGGCGTCGGCCACGCCTGCCCGATCAGGTACCTGGCGCAGGCACCGGCCGCGCCACCGACGGCGATGGCGGCCAGCACCACGGTGTCAGCACGTCCCCGGCGGCCTGGCCCGCCCTGGCGTCGGGCCTGGCGCAGGTCGACGTCGGAGTCGACCGGCTCCCGGGCCTTCGCGGCGGTTGCCCGTCCGGCCGGCGCGGCAGCGGCAGGTTCGGGTTCGGCGTCGGGGGCTTCGCGGGGGCGATGGCCGGGCACTGGCACGACCTCCGTACCTGGACGGGCTCGCGGAGCACAACGCGCCGCGACGGCTTCAGGCAGGGACTGTTGGTCACCCGATGGGAGTGACGGTTCGGGTACGGCGAGCCCCACTGCCGCTGCTACCGCCGAAGTTTATACCCGCGACCCCGCCCGCCCGGCGGTCATCGGGCCAGGGTTCCATCTGCCGGGACCTGCCGCCGCCGGCTGAGCTCAGCGCAGCGGGATGCCGGTCCCTCCCGTGCACTCCCCACCCGGTTCGGGCGCCTGGCTGCCGGTCTTGAAGGTGTCCACGAAAGCCTTAAGGCGGGGGTCGCTCGCGGATCCGAGCTTCAGCTGCTGACCCCACACGGTTGCCACGACGGGAGCGGGCAGCCCGGGATAGGGGCTGACCAGCCCGTACTTCTGTCCGGCCAGGTCGTCCCGGATGGTGACGATCTGGGAAGCCGGCAACCCCGGACGGTAGGTGATCCACACCGCGCCATGTTCCAGGGAGTGAACCGCGTTCTCGTTGGCGACCGGCGCGTCGTAGACGCCGCAGTTCAGCCAGACGGCCGAGTGCTTGCCGCCGGCCGGCGGAGTCTGGGCGTAGAGCACGTGGCCAGTCACGTGGTCGCGGGCCAGACCCGGATACTGCTGCAGGCCGGTAAGCGCCACCTTGCCCGCCGTGCCTGCCTTGCCTGCTGCTGCCGGCTCCGGGCCGTTGCTGCCGAACACCGCCCAGGCCAGGGCGCCCAGCATGCTGATCACGATCACCGAGCCGGCCACGATGAGCACGGTGCGCCGGTGGGCGCTCTTGCGCTGTTGCGCCCGCACCGCCTCCAGCCGCGCGGCCCGTGCGCTCTCGCGCTGTTCCTTTCTGCTCATCACCCTGCTCCTGTCCGTCCGGTTCCGGCTCCCCACATCCCCTCGGATGGGGTCAGACCACTTGCCTGGACCCACCATGGCCGCCCGCCGGGCAGATGAGGGGCTTTGGCCATCACTCGGTGAAGATTTTGCGCTCTCAGCGGAGACGGGACGAATGGCCCTTCCGCCGGGAAAACGTTAGGCGTACTGATGGACTCGACAGGGCGTTCATGACTGTGAGCGCAGGGACTTTGGCGCGTCAGGACGCCGACAGATTCTTGGAGCCGAGCATGAGCAGCGACAGAATGGCCCGGATGAGCCGGAGAGCGGTATTCCCACCGGCGTGGACATCGGTGCTGGCGGTGATAGCGCACCCGGATGCAGAGTCGTTCGGTCTTGGCTCAGTCCTTGACGCCTTCGTTATCGCGGGGGCCAAGGTGGACATCTTCTGCCTCACCCATGGCCAGGCCTGGACCCTGGACGAAGCACCCGGGGACCTTGCCACACTGAGGGGCGCCGAACTTGCCTCGTCCGCCGACGTGCTCGGCCCGGTCCGGTTCAAGATGTCGGACTGCCCGGACGGCGCGCTGGGCGAGGGCTGCCGGGTCATGCTTGCCAGCGAGGTGGTCGGCTATGCCGACTCCTGTCACCCTGACGGACTGCTCGTGCTGGACACCCCGGCTGTGCCGGGTCGCCTCGACCACGCGACAGCGACCCAGATCGGGATGAGGGTGGCCGAGACCCTCGACCTGCCAGTGGTGGGCTGGACCTTCTCGCAGCAGGTCGCTGACCGGCTCAAGGGTGAGTTCGGGGTCACCCGCACCGAACACCGGGACGAGCCGATCGACCTGAGGATGACCGTCGACCGTGCCCGTCTGCGGATCGCCAGCCGCGCGACCTCGGGACCGGCACTGCCCGGAAGCGCTCCGCGGCGCCGTCTGGAGGTGCTCGGCCAGACCCAGAGCCTGAGCTGGCTCCGGCCGCCGAGAGGCATGGGCTCACGCCAGACCGCCGCCGCGGGCCATCCGGCACGAGACTGAGGCCCACCGGGACGGCTGGGCTCCAGCCCCTTCCAAATCGGCATCTCCGGAGGGTGTTACCCACCGCGGCGAGGCCACGACATACCTCCTGATGGCCCCTGTCCCGATGACCAGACAGGCGCACCGAGTATCCCGGTCAAGGGGCTGAGGATCGAGTCCTGGCAACCGTTGCCTGGCGCTGCCATTGTGCCTAGGCTCCGCTCATGAGAAATCTGGCCTGGGCCAGAGGGGGCCTCACGAGCAACACCGGGCATGAGCAGATCCGCGACCGGCTCATTCGCCAGTACGCCGCCATGCCCCCCGGTGCCCCGGTACGTCTGGCGAAGCGCACGTCCAACCTCTTCCGGCCCCGCGAGCAGAGCAGCGGGCCGGGCCTGGACGCCGCGGGCCTGGACCGGGTGCTCTCGGTCGACCCGGTGGCCCGCACCGCCGACGTCCAGGCGATGACGACCTATCAGGATCTGGTCGACGCGACCCTGGCTCACGGACTGATGCCGATGGTCGTGCCGCAGCTCAAGACCATCACGATCGGTGGCGCGGTCACCGGGCTGGGCATCGAGTCCAGCTCGTTCCGCAACGGGCTGCCGCACGAGTCCGTGCGCGAGCTGGAGATCCTGACCGGCTCCGGCGAGGTGGTCGTGGCTGCCCCGGACGGCCCGCACGCCGACCTGTTCCACGCGTTCCCGAACTCGTACGGGACCCTCGGGTATGCCCTGCGCCTGGTCATCGACCTCGAGCCGGTCCACCCGTTCGTGCGGCTGCGCCATGTCCGCTTCACCGACCTGGCGGCGCTGACCGAGGCCGTCGCGACAATCGTCGCGGCCGGCTCGTTCGACGATGAGCCGGTCGACTTCCTGGACGGCACGGTCTTCGGCACCGACGAGGCCTACCTGACGCTGGGTTCGTGGAGCGATGCCGCACCGGACACCTCGGACTACACCGGGCGACAGATCTACTACCGGTCGATCCGCGCTCGCGATACCGACTACCTGACCGTGCGCGACTACCTGTGGCGCTGGGACACCGACTGGTTCTGGTGCTCGCGGGCCTTCGGCGCCCAGAACCGGCTGGTCCGGGCGCTGTGGCCGAAGCGGTGGCTGCGCAGTGACGTGTACTCCGGGATCGTCCGGTGGGAGTCCCGCCATCAGGTGATGGGGCGGCTGGACCGCTGGCGCGGCAGGCCGCCGCGGGAGCAGGTCATCCAGGACGTCGAGATCCCGCTGGAGCGCACTGCCGACTTCCTGTACTGGTTCCTGCGCGAGGTGCCGATCAACCCGGTCTGGCTGTGCCCGCTGCGGCTGCGCGACTCCGAAGACGCGCTCGCGCCGGCCAGAGGACAGGGCGGTGCAGGGAGCTGGCCGCTGTACCCGCTGCGCCCGGACGAGACCTACCTCAACGTCGGCTTCTGGTCCACGGTGCCGATCCTGCCGGAGGGCCGGGACGGCGATGTCAACCGCCGGATCGAGGTGGCGGTCGCGGACCACGACGGTCACAAGTCGCTGTACTCGCAGGCCTACTACCCGCCTGAGGAGTTCTGGGCGCTCTACGGCGGGACGGTTTACCACGAGGTGAAGGCACGGTACGACCCAGGCTCCAGGCTGCTCGACCTCTATGCGAAGGCGGTGGGAAGGCGATGACACAGTGGTTGGAGCCCGGCCGGGCCCGCAGGGCCCCCGTTGACCTTGGCGAGATCTTCTCGGGGCTGTTCGGTGCCCGCGCGCCGGTCCGCTTCACCGCGTACGACGGCAGCGTGGCCGGCCTGCCGGACGCACCGGTCGGCATCCGGCTGGTCCGTCCGCGGGCGGCCTCCTACCTGGCCACCTCGCCGGGCTCGCTGGGGCTGGTCCGCGCCTACCTGAAGGGCGACCTCGAGATCGAGGGCGTGCACCCGGGCAACCCTTACCGGTTCCTGCGGCTCTACGAGGACGAGATACGGATCACGACCCCGTCCCCCCAGCAGGCACTGCGCTGGCTGCGCGGGCTGGGACTGCGCACCCTGCTGCCTCCGGAGGTCCCGGCTCAGGAGGTGCGGCCGCGCGTGCTCGACCCGCGCCATGGCAAGCGCCGCGACGCCGCGGCCATCAAGCACCACTACGACGTGTCGAACCGTTTCTACGAGCTGGTGCTCGGCCCGTCGATGGCCTATACCTGCGCCTGCTACCCCACCCAGGACGCCACCCTCGAGCAGGCTCAGGAGTACAAGTACGACCTGGTCGCCCGAAAGCTCGGGCTGCAGCCCGGCATGCGGCTGCTCGACGTCGGCTGCGGCTGGGGCGGGATGGTGCGTCACGCCGCCAAGAACTACGGGGTATCGGTGCTCGGCGTCACCCTGTCCGCCGAACAGGCCAGGTGGGCCAGGGAACGGGTCACCGCTGAGGGGCTCGACGACCTGGCCGAGGTCCGTCACCTCGACTACCGCGACGTGCCGGAGAGCGGGTTCGACGCGGTCAGCTCGATCGGGCTGATCGAGCACATCGGGGTGGGCAACTACCCGGCCTACTTCGGCTTCCTGCGGTCTCGGCTGCGTCCCGGCGGCCTGCTGCTGAACCACGGGATCACCCGCCCGGACAACCTGCACCCAGGGCTGCGCCGGCGCGGGTTCATCGGCCGGTACGTCTTCCCCGACGGGGAGCTCACCGGCTCCGGCGACATCGTGTCCGCGATGGAGGACTCCGGCCTGGAGGTGCAGCACCAGGAGAACCTGCGGCTGCACTACGCCCGCACCCTGCAGCGCTGGTGCGAGAACCTCGAGGAGAACTGGGACGAGTGTGTCGCCGAGTCCGACCTGGCCACGGCGAAGGTCTGGGGCCTGTACCTGGCGGGATCCCGGCTGGCCTTCGAGCGCAACGGAATCCAGCTGCACCAGGTCCTGGCCACCCGGACCGGGAACCTTGGTGAGAGCGCCTACCCGTGGCGGCCTCAGTTCTGAGCCCGGCGGCGCTGTCCGCAGCGCGCCGGGCCTCGAACTGGCGGCAGGGGAGCGCCTGACCCCTGCAGCAGGGCAGACTAGAACGGTGATCAGGACCAGGAACGGAATCCGGACCCGGCTATGGCGCGATGGCCGGCTCGAGGTCGAGGACTTCCCGATCGAGGAGGTCTCCGATCACCTGCACGAGGAGGGCGCCCTGGTCTGGCTTGATCTGTGCGAACCGGATCATGAGCTCCTGCTCAAGCTTGCCGGCGAGCTGACCCTGGACCCGCACGCGGTCGAAGACGCCATCGCGAGCGGTGAGCGGCCCAAGGCCACCCGCCATGCCACGCACACCTTCGTGACGGTCTACGGCACGAAGCTGGCCGTCGGTGCCAGCTCGCCTCGTGGCCCGCTGGACTCCCGGCTCGAGATCAGCCGGGTGTCTGCTTTCGTGATGGCCCGGGGGATCGTGACGGTGCGCCCGAACCGCGACTTCGACATGGACCAGGTGGTGGCGCGCTGGGAGGACGACCCCGAGCTGCTCAGGCTCGGCCCCGGGGCGCTGCTGCACGGTCTGCTCGACGTTGTCGTGGATGGCCACTTCGAGACCATCCAGCTGATGGACGACGCGATCGAGGACCTTGAGGACGGTTTGTTCGACGACCACGCCGTCACCCGTGAGATCCAGCAGCGCACCTACCGGGTGCGCAAGGAGCTGGTGGAGCTGCGCCGGGTCATCCTGCCGATGCGCGAGGTGGTCAATGCCGTCCAGCGGCACCGGACCGAGGCGGACGGGCACCGCAGCGAGCTCGACGGCTGGTACTCCGATCTGTACGACCACGTCCTGCGCGCCTCGGAGTGGACCGAGTCCCTGCGCGACATGGTGACCACGGTCTTCGAGACCAACCTGTCGCTGCAGGACGCCCGGCTGAACACGGTGATGAAGAAGCTCACCGGCTGGGCCGCGATCATCGCCGTGCCCACCGCGGTGACCGGCTGGTTCGGCCAGAACATCCCCTACCCGGGGTTTGCCACGTTCTCCGGCCTGTATGCGAGCGCCGCGATCATCATCGGCATGTCAGGCACCCTCTACCTCGTCTTCAAACGCCGGGGCTGGCTCTGACCCGGGGGAATATTCCTCCACAGTGAGGGTGTTGGTCCGATCACTGGGTTCAACCGACATTCGACGAACCCTAGACGGACACTCCACGGATAGGGATGAGGCATCGGTATGTCGCTGGGCTCGGGGGAAGTTGTCACACAGCAGGCGGGGCGCGCGGAACCGGGGTCGCCCCCGGCCGGCTCCGGGGCCGGCTTGCCGGACCCGAGACGCTGGTACGCCCTGGGCGTCATCGCGATCGCCCAGCTGATGGTCGTGCTGGACTCGTCGATCGTGAACCTGGCGCTGCCGTCGGCCAAGGCCGACCTGGCCATCTCCGACGCCAACCAGCAGTGGGTCGTCACGGCATACACGCTGGCGTTCGGCGGGCTGCTGCTGCTCGGCGGGCGGGTGGCTGACTTCGTCGGCCGCAAGCGGATGTTCATCATCGGTCTGCTGGGCTTCGGCGCGGCCAGTGCGCTCGGCGGGCTGGCTCCTTCCCAGGGTCTGCTCTTCGCCGCCCGGGCATTGCAGGGAGGCTTCGCTGCTTTCCTGGTCCCGGCCGCCCTGAGCCTGCTGACCGTCACCTTCCACGATCCCAGGGAGCGCGCCAAGGCGTTCGGCGTCTACGGCGCCATCGCCGGTGGCGGCGCGGCGATCGGCCTGCTGCTGGGCGGGGTGCTGACCGAGTACGCCTCCTGGCGCTGGTGCCTGCTGGTCAACGTGCCGATCGCCCTGCTCGCGGTCGTCGGCGCGCTGAGGGAGCTCAAGGAGTCCAAGGCCGGCGGGAACACCCGCTATGACGTCCCCGGCGCGGTCACCGTGACCGGCGGGCTCATTGCGCTCGTCTATGCCTTCACCCAGGCCGCGCCGGCTGGCCCCGGAGACCCCAGCCGGTGGACCGACCCCGGGACCCTGGGCTGGTTCGGGCTCGCCGTGGTGCTGCTGGTCACCTTCTTCGTGATCGAGACCCGCACCAGGCATCCGCTGCTTCCGATGAGAGTGCTGCTGGAGCGCAACCGCGGTGGCTCCTACCTGGTTCAGCTGATCGTCGGGATCGGGCTGTTCGGGATGTTCCTGTTCCTGGGCCTGTATCTGCAGGTGGTCCAGGGGTACTCGCCGATCCAGGCCGGCTTCGCGTTCCTGCCGTTCTCGGTCGGCATCATCCTCACCGCCGGGGTGGCCGCCAACCTGCTGCCCAAGGTCGGGCCCCGCCCGCTGATGGTGCCCGGCCTGCTGCTCGGCGCCGGCGGGATGCTGCTGCTGAGCCGGCTCACCCCGACCAGCTCGTACGCCACCCATGTGCTCCCGTCGATGATCATGATCAGCGTCGGGCTGGCCCTGGTCTTCATCCCGGTCGCGAGCACGGCGCTGCACGGGGTCGGCGGGCACGACGCCGGAGTGGCCAGCGCTCTGATCAACACCAGCCAGCAGGTCGGCGGGTCGCTGGGCATCGCGCTGCTCAACACGGTGGCCGCCGCCACGACGACGACCTACCTCGCCTCCCACCGGGTGCTCCCGCCGCCGGTCAAGGAGGCCCTGACCCACGGCTACACCCAGGCCTTCCTGCTCGGCGCCGCCTTCCTGCTCGTGGCGGCGGTGGTGGCCGCTGCGCTGATCAACATCGGCAAGTCGGCGGTCGCCGAGAACGACCCCGCACCCGTGCTCGGATGATGGGCGCGGCCGAGCTGGTCGACGCGGCTCTTGAGGGGCTCGTCGCACCGAGCTTTACCCGGATCGGCTTCGACGCCCGGCGCCGCCTCTTCGGCTGGCGGGACCTGGACTCGTACCAGCTCGCTGGCCGGGTGATCGCCATCACCGGCGCGACCTCAGGGCTCGGCCGGGCCGCCGCAGAGCAGCTCGCGGCAAGCGGTGCCACGGTGATCGCGGTCGGCCGCAACCCCGAGAAGACCGCCAGGGTCAGCGCCGAGATCCGTGAGCTGACCGGCAACCCCGCGGTCTCGGCGATGGTGGCGGACCTGGGCGACCTCGCCTCGGTCCGCCGGGTCGCCGACCAGATTCTGCGGGAGCACCAGCGCCTCGACGTGCTGATCCACAACGCCGGCGCGCTCACCCAGCAGCGGGTCGAGTCGCCGGACGGGATCGAGGTGACCATCGCCAGCCAGGTGGTCGGCCCGTTCCTGCTCACCTGCCTGTTGCTGGACCGCCTCCGTGAGTCGGCGCCGGCCCGGGTCATCACGATGTCCTCCGGGGGCATGTACACCGCCGCGCTGAGCGTCGACCACCTTGAGATGAGCGCCGACGTCTACAACGGGACCAAGCAGTACGCCCTGGCCAAACGCGCCCAGGTGACCCTCAACGAGATGTGGGGGCAATGGGTCCCGGACCGCTCGGTGGTGTTCCAGGCAATGCATCCCGGCTGGGCCGACACCCCCGGCGTGGAGGAGTCGCTGCCAACGTTCCGCAAGATCGTCGGGCCCCTGCTGCGCGACGCCCACGCGGGCGCGGACACCATGGCCTGGCTCGCCTCCGACGACGGCGCGCCCCTGTCGTCGACCGGCGGGTTCTGGCTCGATCGTCAGGTCCGGCCGATCCACCGCCTGCGCAGCACCAGGCGATCGGACACCCCGCAGCGACGCAGCGAGCTCTGGGACTGGGTGAGCGGCCGAGCCGGCTGCCGTCCCTGAACCCGGCTGCCGCCGGCGAACCACCTGCCGCGAGCTCACCCGGGCTGGCCACTGCCGGCCATTGTCGACCGAGCGCCAGTCTGGACCGGTCACGAAGTGCGGCAGTAGCGTGAAGGTCTGAGGTGAGGTTGGCGCTTCAGACAGGGGGAGGGCGTGATGCCGCAAGAGAGCGAGCGGACACCCCGCCTGCCGCCGCGATGGTTCATCAGACTTTTCTGGAAGGCGCACCGAGCCTGGTTCCGGGTCACCGGTGGTCGTCGTGGCCTGTGGCGCGCCCGGGCCCGGAAGTGGGGTGCCCTGCGACTGACCACGATCGGACGCCGCAGCGGCCGGGAGCGGGCGGTGATCCTTGGTTACTTCGAGGACGGCCCGAACCTGGTGACCATGGCGATGAACGGCTGGGGCGAGGGAGAGCCCGCATGGTGGCTGAACCTCCAGGCGCACCCGCAGGCCCGGGTCCAGCTCAAGGACGGGACCCGCGAGGTGGTCGCCCACGCCGCGAGCGGACCGGAGCGGGTCCGGCTATGGGACCGGTTCCGGGTGGTGGACCATGACCTGGACGCCTACGCCCGTCGCCGGTCCACTGAGACAGCCGTGGTGGTTCTCGAACCCGGAACCAAACCCGTCGCTGGCGAAGGGGGCTAGGCTCCGGCGGCCGTGACGATGGCGTCGGTGAGGAAGCCTGCGAACAGGCCAAGGAGCAGTCCGTAGGCGAGCAGGTCGGCGCGCCTGGTCTTCTGGGCGACGGCGAGGAGTCTGGTGACGACATACAGGATCGATCCGGCGGCCAGGGTCAGGAAGACGATGCTGACACCCTCGTTGGTGAACTGGTAGCCGACCACGGTCCCGACCACTGTCGGGCCGCCGCCAATGGCGCCCATGGCCAGCAGGAAGCCCCAGCCCGGGATGAGCTTGTTGCCCTCGTCGTCGGTGTCGCTGACCAGCGGGGCAACGATGCCGAAGCCCTCGGTGCCGTTGTGCAGGGCGAAGCCGATGACCAGCGGCAGGGCCAGTGCGAGCTCGCCGCTGTGCGACGACTGGCCGATGGCCAGGCCCTCGGCGAAGTTGTGCAGGCCGATCCCCGTCGCGATCAGCAACGAGAGCCGGCGGGCTGCGGACCAGGTCGCCGGCCTGCCCGGTCGCCGGGTCCTGACGGTGGCACCCACCGCGCCCGGGCCGCCGTTGGTATGGCGGGTCTCGGGCTTCTGTGCCCGGATCAGCTGGTGGGCCATCCAGCTCTCGTAGGACACCAGCGCCAGCAGCCCGACGGTGAGGCCGGCCATGAAGAGCAGGCCGTAACCCGCGGCAGCGCCCAGCCCGCCCGTACCCTGGTGGGCTGAGGAGAGGGCCTCGTCGATCGGAGCCCAGGCAGCCGTCAGCACGTCCCAGAAGAGGAACAGGAGCACGCCGACGGCGGTCGCGTTCAGCAGCGCGCTCAGCGTGGGGGTTGACCTGCGCAACCGGCCGATCGGCAGCCCGAGCAGGATGGTGACCCCTGCGATGGCGCCGAGCAGCGTCGTGGCAAGCAGACTCACACGACCACACTAACTTCCTGCCCGGTGATCGTGACCTGATCAGGCATAATCACCCGGCCGGCCCGCAAGCCCTAGTGGATGTTGAGGTCTTCCTTCTGGGTGTCCCTGCCGCCGAGCAGCAGGACCGCGCCGTCGGCGCTGTCCTTCATGTGCTGCGGCGCCAGCGCCCGGGCCATGTGGTAAGCCGCGATGGCCACGATGGTGCCGAAGGCGATACCGGTGAGGCTGAAGGTCTTGCTGAGCACCAGGCTCGTGTTGCCGATACCGATGACGATGCCGGCCGCCACCGGGACCAGGTTGATCGGGTTGGCGAAGTCGATGTCGTTCTCTTTCCAGATCTTGGCGCCGAGCAGGCCGATCATGCCGTACAGGATCACCGTGATCCCGCCGAGGACGCCGCCGGGGGTGGCCGCGACGACCGCCCCGAACTTGGGCGAGAGGCCGACCACGATGGCGACCAGCGCAGCGACGTAGTACGCGGCGGTGGAGTAGACGCGGGTTGCCGCCATGACCCCGATGTTCTCGGCGTACGTGGTGGTCGGCGAGCCGCCGACCGCACTGGCCAGGATGGTGCCGAACCCGTCGGCGGCGATGGCCTTGCCCATCACGCCGTCCAGGTCGGTGCCGGTCATCTCGGCCACCGCCTTGACGTGGCCGGTGTTCTCGGCGATCAGCGCGATCACCGCGGGAAGGACGAGCAGGATGGCGGCCATCGACAGGCTCGGCGTGTGCCAGCCCACGATCTCGGTGCCGCCGACCATGGAGGTGTGCGGCGGGAAGCCGATCCACGGTGCGCTGGTCACGCCGTCCCAGTTGACCCGGAAGTGGTCGGTGATCTTGCCGGTTGCCGGGTTCAGCGAGGTGATCATGCCGAAGGCACGGTCCAGGACCCAGGACAGGACGGTGCCGAAGATGAGCGCGAGGAAGATCGAGATCCGGCCGAAGAAGCCGCGAAGGCCCACCGCGCAGGCGATCGCGAAGACCATCACGGTCAGCGCGACCCACTGGTCTTGCGGCCAGTAGACGTTGGCCACGACGGTGGCCAGGTTGAAACCGATCAGCATGACCACGGAGCCGGTGACCACCGGCGGCAGGACCTTGTGGATGATCCCGGAACCGAGGAAGTGGATCGCGATGCCGATCAGGGCCAGCACCGCACCGGAGATCAGGATCGCACCGGTCACCGTGGCGGAGTCACCGCCCTGGGCGCGGACCGCGGCGACGGCGCCGACGAAGGACGCGCTGCTGCCGAGGTAGCTGGGGACCTTGCCCTTGACGATGAGCAGGAAGCAGATCGTCGCGATGCCGCTCATCATGATGGCCAGCTGGGCGTTCAGCCCCATCAGCAGCGGGAACACGAACGTGGCACCGAACATCGCCACCACGTGCTGGGCGCCCAGGCCTGCGGTCTTGCCCCAGGAAAGCCGCTCATCGGGCCTGACGATGTCGTTCGGGCCCAGCGGCCCTTCGTGCAGCTTCCAGCCGATGGCCATCTCTTCCTCCAAGGAATTGCGTCCCGTGGGTGAAGAGGTCACGCACTGCCGCGCGACGAACTTTAACGCGAGTTCAGCCCATACTTGGCATAGCCGGAGTCCGCCGAACCAGGAGAACCCATGAGTCACGTCGTCATGGCCGAGATGGTCGCGAGTGTTTTCGAGGTCGTGGCCGGCCCTGGCGACATCGTCGGGCCGGCCGACACGCTGGTGATCCTGGAGTCCATGAAGATGGAGATTCCGGTGCTCGCCGAGGTCTCCGGGGTGGTCCGTGAGATGACAGTCATCAAGGGTGACGTCGTGAACGAGGGCGACTCGATCGCGGTTATCGACCAGTCCTGACCCCTTTGGCCGGCGGACCCAGACCCTGTGGTCCTGGGGCTGAGCCCCGCTGTCGCCGGCAGGTCGATGACCACTCAGCCAGGGCGGTGTGACCGCCCTGGCTCCTTCCTGGTGACGTCTGGGTAACGTGGCCCCGGGCCGGTGACGTTCGTATCGCAGCCACCACAGGTGTGCCGCCCGGGCCATCCGTCACGGGATGAGCACCGTGGTGAAAGACTTGCCACAGAGCGAGGGAGAGAGAGCAATGCTGGGACGTCGCGCCGCCGCCACACCCCTTGCGGGCCTGCCCGCCGAGCACGTGCTGCGCGCAGCCGGGGTCGGCAAGAAGATCGACGAGGCGGTGCTGCTGCTGCCCGTCGACGTGCAGCTGGACCCGGCGCAGTGCGTCGTCCTGCGCGGGCCGAACGGCAGCGGCAAGACCACGATGTTGCGGATCCTGGCCGGGACCCTGGCACCGTCCGAGGGCGAGGCCACGCTGGACGGCTCGACGGTGGACGAGCGGCAGGACTCCACCCGCACCGCCATCGCCGCCCTGGTGGGGGCCCCGGCGACCTACCGTGACCTCACCCTGGTCGACCACCTGGTGCTGATCGACTCCACCTGGGGCCAGGTGGGGGAGAGCGCGCAGGAGCACGCCGACGACATCCTCGAGCTGCTCGAGATCGACCACCTGGCCGAGCGGTTCCCGCACGAGCTGTCGTCGGGCCAGCAGCAGCTGTTCCACCTCGCGATGGTGCTGGTGCGCCCCTCGTCGATCCTGATCCTGGATGAGCCGGAGCAGCGCCTGGACCCGGACAAGCGGGACCTGCTGACCCGGATCCTGCTGGACCGGAAGGCGGCCGGCACCGCCCTGCTCATCGCCTGCCACGACCCGGGGATGACTGAAGCGCTGGCCGACACTGTCGTCGACCTGCAGTCCGCATGACCAGAGCGGATGGGCAGCGGCTGCGCCAGGTCCGCGCCGCCATCCTCGGCGACCGCCCGGACACCTCTCGCAACGACGCCCTGTATCCCGTCTACGTTGCCGTGATCGCGGCTGGCTCGTACGGGGTTCCCGCGGCCCAGCAGCTGTTCCGGTCCCTGGAAGGGCGCTGGCTGGCCAGCCATGTGTGGACCCCGTCCGGCGCGCTCGTGGCAGCGGCGGTCTTGCTGCTGCTGCTGGCCGTGGTCCGGCTGGTGGGGCGGGTGCACGGTCCGGTGGTGCCGCCGCTGCCCTACCTCGGGCTGGTGGTGGCCAGCCCGATGCCTCGCAGGGTCACCCTGGCCCGGAACTGGCGGCTGAGCCTCGGCGGCTCGATCTTCGGCGGCCTGCTGCTGGGCCTGGTCGGCGGGGCGGGGGTCGCGATCAACAAGGTCGCCTCGCCGATCGTGCTGCTGCCGGCCACTGCCGGCGGGGCTCTCGTCGGGTTCGTTGCGGCTCAGTTCTGGCTGCAGGGTCAGCTGCACGGGTCGCCACTGGGGCTGCCGCCGGGCACCTCCCTGCTCCGTGGCCGGCGAGATGCGCTGGCACTGCTGGATATCACCGGGCTGCAGCGGCAGTCTGCGAGCAATGCCACCATCGGCGGAGCAGTCCTGGCCGGTGACCTGCGCACGGTCCGCCTCGACGCCGCACGGCCCGCCAACCATGCCCGTGGGGTGAGGCTGAAAGCGGGCCGGCCGCGAGTGGTGATCGCCCGCCGCGACGTGCTGGGCCTACGCCGGGCGCCCGGGACGGCGCTCTACGGCCTGGCCTTCGCGGCGGCCGGGTCAGCCGGGCTGATGCTGTCGCTCCCGTCGCCGCGCACCCCGACCGTGGCACCCCTGTTCAGCCTGATCGTTGCCTACCTCGGCTTTGGTGCCTGGTGCGAGGGCCTGCGGCTGCACGCCGACAACTCGGGCACCTCCAGGCTGCTCGGCATCCCTTACCGCGAGACGGCGCTGGCCCACCTCGTGGTGCCGTTGTCGGCCTGGCTGCTCACCACCGCCGTGGTGGATGCGGGGCTGTCGCTGGCCGGCCTGGTCAGCCCGGCCGCGTTCGTCTGGACGCTGGGGATCGGGGCGCTGCTGGCCGGTTCGCACCTGATGGCCGCGTTCCGTGGGCTGCCGCCGATCGGTGTCTTCGGGCCTCGTGCCGGGATGCCGGTGATGATCCTCTGGTACTCAAAGCCGGTCCTGGCGACCCTCGTGGTCGGCACGGCGATGACTGCCTGGGTGGCCAGGGCAGCCCATCCGTTGTCGGTGTTCGCCTGGCTGGTGATCGTCACGGCCGGCGTCGTCGCCTGGGGGGTCTCGCTGGTCGACAAGCGAGACCGGCGCAGCTGACCGGGTGCTCAGGCCGGGCCGAAGACGACCTGATCGCCTGGTCGTACCCATCCCGGAGCGGTCACCACCGCGTCGACCCCGAAGCCGATCTCAGCTGAGCTCCGGCGGTATCCCGACAGGGTCCCCAGCACGGGCGCATCGGCCCGGCCGGTCGCCGGGTTGAGGTCGATCACCGCGCACCGTGGCACGACCGCCCGGGCCCGCACGGTGGCCTCACCGACCCGCAGCTCGCGGCCGGTCCAGGAGTCCTCGACGTGTGCCGGCGCCTCGCCGGTCTCGACCAGGAAGGTGGAGCGGAACCGGGCGTCGTCGACGTCACGGCCAAGGGTGCGGGAGAGCAGGCTCAGCGAGGAGGTCGTCACGATCGTCACGCAGGCCCCGTAGACCACCTGACCGGGCGTCGCGGAGCGGCAGAGCACGACGTCGAAACCGAGGAGATCCGAGTAGGCGCGCGCCCACGGCCCCTCGCAGCCCTGCAGCGTCGCGGACCGGCCCCAGTAGTCGACCTCGAACGTCTCCCCGCTGGGCGACGGCGCTCCCTCGGCGGCATGCCCGTCGAGAAGGACGGAGAGGACTCCGGCCTCCCACCGCGCGCAGGCCCTCAGCAGGGACGGGTTCTCGACCGTTCGCAGCACCCGGCCGCGCGACCGGTCGACCAGGGCGAACATGCGGTCGCCCACCGGTCCCTGCGCGGACAGCTCGACCGCGGGGTGGGTCAGGTGGCGACCTCCCTTGACGGGGGTGAAGCCGATCCGGCTGATCTGCACCTGGTCAACCCTGCCATGAGCGCGGTCTCTGGCGGAGCCACGCCCGGGGAATCAGTTGACGGCGTCGGGCGTTGCAGGGATAGTTGAATGAGCAACAACATTCAGCAACGAGAGTGAAAGAGCCAACAAGTCAGGGAGTATGCCGTGCCTGCTGTGACCGTTCCGGACCTCACCGTCCTGCCGCGCCTGTCCTCGCCGGCGCCCCGCGCCATACCGCGTCCGGTGGTCTCGATCACCAGTGCGCCGTCGTCGTACGAGGGGCTGGGGTTCCCCGTCAAACGCGCGTTCGCCGGTGTCGAGCTGGCCCAGCTCGACCCGTTCATCCACCTGGACGAGATGGGCGAGGTCGAGTATGCGCCGGGGGAGCCCAAGGGGACTTCCTGGCACCCGCACCGTGGTTTCGAGACCGTCACCTACATCATCGACGGCATCTTTGACCACCAGGACTCCTTCGGCGGCGGCGGGACGATCACCAACGGAGACACCCAGTGGATGACTGCTGGCGGCGGAATTCTGCACATCGAGGAGCCGCCGGAGCACCTGGTGGTCACCGGCGGCCTGTTCCACGGGTTCCAGCTCTGGGTCAACCTGCCCGGCCGGGACAAGCTGATCGCCCCGCGCTACCAGGACCTTCGCTCCGGTGAGGTGGCCCTGGTCAGCTCGGCCGATGGCGGCTCCCTGGTGCGGGTGATCGCGGGCGAGGTGGCCGGCCATCCGGGCCCCGGCGCGACGCACACCCCGATGGCGATGGTGCACGCCACGGTGGCGCCCGGCGGGCAGCTCGACCTGCCCTGGCGGCCCGACTTCAACGCGCTGGTCTACGTGATGAGCGGCGACGGCTTCGTCGGCCCGAGCCGGTCGCCGATCGGCCCCGGACAGCTGGCAGTGCTCGGCGCCGGCGATCTGCTGTCGGTGTCGGCCGCCATGTCCCAGCAGGCGCGCTACGGCTCGGGGGTGGAGGTGCTCATCCTCGGCGGGGAGCCGATCCGCGAGCCGGTGGCGTGGGCCGGGCCGTTCGTGATGAACACCAAGGCCGAGCTGATGGCGGCCTTCGAGGACTACAACGCCGGGCGTCTCGGAGTCCCGGTGCCGCACGGTGACGTCGGCGGGACCGCCTGATCGTTGTCCGGTCGGCCACCCGGCTGTCCCCGGTGGGGCTGAGCCCTCACGCGTCAGCCTGAGACAGGGCGTCGACCTTCTCGGCCGCCGGGTGCCAGTCGGCGAGGTGTGACTCCCAGCGCTGCTCAATCCGGCCGAACCGCCAGACGGCCAGCGCGATCGCCCAGGTGGCCGCGAACAGGCCGACGATCCAGTAGCCGACGCCGTTGAGGTCCACCGAGCCGATCGCGGCCAGCATCCCGGTGGTGATGTCGAGCTTCTGGGTGAGGATCGAGATGATCTCGATGCCGCCGATCAGCAGGGCAACGGCCACGGACAGGGCCGTGATGGTGATGTTGTAGTAGATCTTGCGGATCGGCTTGGAGAAGGCCCAGCCATAGGCGAAGTTCATGAACGAGCCGTCGATGGTGTCCAGCAGGGACATCCCGGCGGCAAAGAGGATCGGCAGCGTCAGGACCGCCCACCACGGCAGGTTCGCCGCCGCAGCACCCCCGGCGACCACCAGCAGCCCGACCTCGGTGACCGTGTCGAAGCCGAGGCCGAAGAGCAGGCCGACCGGGTACATGTGCCACGGCTTGGTGACCGCCCTGGTGACCCGGCCCAGGATCCGGTTGAGGAATCCGCGCCGGTCCAGCTGGTCCTCGAACGCGGCCTCGTCGAACTCGCCGCGGCGCATCCCCTTGAAGACCCGCAGGATGCCGATCAGCGCGGCCAGGTTGATCAGGCCGATCAGGATGAGGAAGGTGCCGGAGACCGCGGTGCCCCAGATACCGGTGGCTTGCTGCAGGCCGGACTGGCTGTTGCCCAGCTGAGCCGCCAGGGCCCGGACGCCGAAGGCGAGCAGTGCCACCATCACGAAGACCACCGAGCTGTGCCCGAGGCTGAACCAGAACCCTACGCTGAGCGGTCGCTGTTCCTGGCCCATGAGCTTGCGGGTGGTGTTGTCGATCGCGGCGATGTGGTCCGCGTCAAAGGCGTGCCGCATCCCCAGGGTGTAGGCCGTGACGCCCAGGCCGACCCCCATCAGCTGTCCGCCGACCGCGTAGCCGTGGGGTGCCACCAGGCCGATCAGCACGCCCCAGCCCACGACGTGGAGAAGCAGGATGAAGCCCCCCATGCCCCATAGGCTTCGTCGCTCGTCCCGGGAGAGTGCGGCTCGGGCATCACGGGTCATGGGCCCCAACCTAGGCAACGTTGCGTCCTTGCTGCAAGTCATTCGCAATAAGAGGGCTGGCAGGCGAGACCGCCTCAGCGGCCCCGTGGCGCGCGGCTGTGTCAGAGAACAGTGCATCACCACCGTAGACTCCCTCATGTTTGGGTGCGAGACGCCTGCGTTTTGTTGTCGCCTGGCAGTCATGTGCCCATCACCCGCCTCTCACAGGCAAGTGAACTTCACACGACGAGGGAGCTTCAGTGCGCATAGGTGTGCCCAAAGAGACGCGGCCGGGTGAGACCCGGGTGGCCGCGACGCCCAAGACCGTGGGGCAGCTGACTGCCCTCGGCCACGAGGTGCAGGTGGAGTCAGGTTCTGGTCTGCTGGCCAGCTTCACTGATCGTGCCTATGAAGAGGCTGGTGCCTCCATCGCCCCCGCCAGCCAGATCTGGGGCAGCGAGTTCGTCGTCAAGATCAACCCGCCCTCCGACGCCGAGATCGCCCAGCTGAAGGCGGGCGCCATGCTCGCCTGCCTGCTGGCCCCCTCGTTGTCCCCCAAGCTGCTCGACAAGCTCAGCGCCCAGGGCGTCACCGCGCTCGCGATGGACGCGGTCCCGCGGATCTCCCGGGCACAGGCCCTGGACGTGCTCAGCTCGATGGCCAACATCGCCGGCTACCGGGCCGTGATCGAGGCCGCACACGAGTTCGGCAGCCTGTTCACCGGCCAGATCACCGCCGCGGGCAAGGTCCCGCCGGCCAAGGTCCTCGTCGTCGGAGCCGGGGTCGCCGGGCTGGCGGCCGTCGGCACGGCACACGCCCTAGGCGCCATCGTGCGCGCCTTCGACGCCCGGCCCGAGGTCGGCGAGCAGGTCGAGTCGATGGGAGCCGACTTCCTGAAGATCGACATGGAGCAGCAGGCGCCGAGCGCCGACGGCTACGCCAAGGAGACCTCGGCGGACTTCAACGCCCTGGCCGAGCAGCTCTACGCCGCGCAGGCCAAAGAGGTCGACATCATCATCACCACCGCGCTGATCCCGGGCCGGCCGGCACCGCGGCTGATCAGCGCCGCGATGGTCGCCAGCATGAAGGCGGGCAGCGTCATCGTCGACATGGCCGCGGCCAACGGCGGCAACTGCGAGCTCTCGGTGGCCGACCAGCTCGTGGTCAGCGACAACGGCGTGCGGATCATCGGCTACACCGACCTTCCCGGCCGGCTGCCGACCCAGTCCTCCCAGCTCTTCGGCACGAACATCGTCAACCTGATGAAGCTGCTGACCCCGGGCAAGGACGGCCTGATCGTCCTTGACTTCGAGGACCTCGTGCAGCGCGGGATGACGGTGGTCCGCGACGGCGAGAGGATGTGGCCGCCGCCGCCGGTGCGGGTGTCTGCCCAGCCCGTCGCCGTGGCCGCGGCGGTGATCGAGAAGCCGGTGCCCAAGCCGAAGGACCCACGCCGCAGATACGCGTACATGGCGCTCGCCGCGGTGCTGTTCCTGACGCTGGCCAAGGTGTCGCCCGCCGCGTTCCTCGGCCACTTCACCGTCTTCGCCCTGGCCTGCGTCGTCGGCTACTACGTCATCTTCAACGTCACGCATGCGCTGCACACCCCGCTGATGTCCGAGACGAACGCGATCTCCGGCATCATCCTGGTCGGCGCCCTCAGCCAGATCGGCCACGGCGGTGTCGTCACGGTGATCTCCTTCATCGCCCTGTCGATCGCCAGCATCAACGTCTTCGGTGGTTTCACCGTGACCCAGCGCATGCTCACGATGTTCCGGAAGGGCTGAGTCGAGATGACCACCATCGTCCAGGCGGCATACATCGTCTCCGCCCTGCTGTTCATCATGGCCCTGGCCGGCCTCTCCAAGCACGAGACGGCCAAGACCGGCAACGCCTATGGTGTGGCCGGGATGACCATCGCCATCGTCGCGACCCTCGCCCTGTCGCTCAAGTCTGCTTCCGAGGAGGGCGCGCTCGGCATTCCGGCCACCCTCGCTCTGATCATCGTCGCGATGCTGATCGGTGCGTCCGTCGGCATCTGGCGGGCCCGCAGCGTCGAGATGACCGGGATGCCCGAGCTGATCGCGATCCTGCACAGCCTCGTCGGCGCCGCAGCCGTGCTCGTCGGTTACAACTCCTACCTGACCGAGGGCGACCTCACCGGCTCGCTGGCCAACATCCACTCGGTCGAGGTGTTTCTCGGCGTGTTCATCGGTGCGGTGACGCTGACCGGTTCGGTGGTCGCGTTCCTCAAGCTGAGCACCCGGATGTCGTCCAAGCCGCTCACCCTGCCGCAACGGCACAAGATGAACCTCGCGGCGCTGCTGATCTCGCTCGGGCTGATGTTCTGGTTCGTGGCCTCGGGCAGCATCGCCCCGCTGCTGATCATGACGGTGATCTCACTGCTGCTGGGCTGGCACCTGGTGGCCTCCATCGGCGGCGGCGACATGCCGGTCGTCATCTCGATGCTGAACTCGTACTCAGGGTGGGCGGCAGCCGCGGCCGGCTTCATGCTCAGCAACGACCTGCTGATCGTGGTCGGCGCTCTCGTCGGTTCCTCGGGTGCGATCCTGAGCTACATCATGTGCAAGGCCATGGGCCGCTCGTTCATCAGCGTGATCGCCGGCGGGTTCGGCGGGGCCCCGGTGAGCACCGAGGAGAAGGACTACGGCGACTACCGCGAGACCAATGCCACCGAGGTCGCTGAGCTGCTCAGGAACTCCTCGTCGGTCGTCATCACGCCCGGCTACGGCATGGCCGTCGCGCAGGCGCAGTATCCGGTGGCCGACCTGACCGCCCGGCTGCGCAAGCTCGGCGTCACCGTCCGCTTCGGCATCCACCCTGTCGCGGGTCGCCTGCCCGGCCACATGAACGTCCTGCTCGCCGAGGCCAAGGTGCCTTACGACATCGTCCTGGAGATGGACGAGATCAACGACGACCTGGCCAGCACCGACGTGGTGCTCGTGATCGGCGCCAACGACACGGTGAACCCGAGCGCCGAGGACGACCCGGGCAGCCCGATTGCCGGCATGCCGGTGCTCAAGGTATGGCACGCGAAGGAGGTCATCATCTTCAAGCGGTCGATGGCCACCGGGTATGCCGGGGTGCAGAACCCGCTGTTCTTCAAGGAGAACAGCGCGATGCTGTTCGGTGACGCCAAGGATCGGGTCGAGGACATCCTCAGGGCCCTCTAGCCGCCACCACCCGTACGACCCGACAGCGTGGCGTTCCCGGTTCAGTCCGGGGGCGCCACGCTGTCGTTGGCGGGAAGATATCGAGGGCATCCGCCGGCTTGGTCAGGCGGACGCCTCGACGCATCTCAGCGTTTGATCTCAGGGGTTGATCTCAGGGGTTGATCGCCGGGGGTTGATCGCCGGGGGTTGATCCAAGACCCCCGGCTGGGCCTACCGGTCCGGGTCGTGGCCCCGCTCACGGTCATCATCGTGATCTCGGTCGCGGTCGCGGTCTCGGTCCTGGTCGTGCTCACGGTCGTGCTCGTGCTCACGGTCGTGCTGGTGGTCAGGATCATCGACGTGACCGCGGTCAGGCCTGGGGCGGTTGGTGGTGGGTCTCCAGCCATCGCCCTCATCGGTGGTGGACCGCCGGTAGGGGATCGGGCCGGTGTCATCGTCGTGCAGGTCCGGGCTCTGGTACCAGGTGTCCCGCTCGCCCTGCGGCGACGCGCCGTAGCGGACCTTGATGCCGATCGAGTCGTCGGCCTGGCCTGAGTCGCCGGAGTCGTCGACACCCGGTCGCTTGACAGGGTTGACGTAGCCGGCATACAGCCCGGGGGTGTGCGGCGGCGGGCCGTCCTCGAAACGGTGTTCGTGCTCGTCCTCATCCATCCCGAACATGCGGTCCTGGAGGTCGAAGATCGCCGCACAGATCGTGGTGTAGGTGTCGTGGGGGTGCTCCACGAAATTGAGCTTGTGCAGGCTGAGGTCACCGCTCGTGCCCTCCCGCTCCAGCTCGCCGTAGCCGAGCAGCCGCCCGATGGTGGACCGCGAGTAGGTCAGGTCCGGGACCCGGCTCAGCGAGAACATGGCTACGCCCTGGTTGATCAGCCCGTAGTTGATCATCACTCGCTTGTCGGTGGCGACCATCCAGTTGCGTCGCCACTCGATCCATTTCAGACCGGCCCAGAAGGCCAGCCCGATCAGGGCCCACCAGAGTGCGTCGGTCAGGATGCTGGCCGGCAGGTAGAGGTTCACCAGCAGCACCACCAGGATCGCGGCAAGGCCGACGAGGACCGGCTTCCAGAGAATGGCCCAGTGCTGGCGCTGGGCGACGATCACCTGCTCGTCCGCCAGCAGGTACCGGTGCAGCCTGCTGCGACGGAACCGTTCGTCAAGCTCAGGGCGAGCCACGGCGATCGCCCCCTAGGTCAGGAGGTTGTTGAAGAAGCTGGCGAGGCTCTTGAAGAGCTGCACGATCGTGTTCCAGAGACTGTGCACCGCGTCGGCGGCCAGGCTCGGATATCTGAAGACGGCATAGATCAGGAAGGCCACGATCAGCCAGAGCAGAAGCTTCTTGACCAGCTTCATGATGTCTCCCTGGTACGGCGGCCTGCGATGGTCACAACTTGTCGTAATAATGCCAAAGCAGCGTCGTGGTGTGGGGAAGGCACGCCGGACGACCGGCTCATACGATCCCGTACAGGCGGTCGCCGGCATCGCCGAGGCCGGGCACGATGTATCCGCGCTCGTTGAGCTTCTCGTCGATCGCGCCGGTGACGATGCGGATCGGGACGTCGAGGTCGGCCGTGTCTGCCTCAAGCCGGGCGATGCCCTCGGGCGCCGACAGCAGGGTGATCGCGGTGATGTCGTCGGCACCGAGCTCGACGAGGTAGCGGACGGCCATGGACAGGGTTCCGCCCGTGGCCAGCATCGGGTCGAGCACGTAGCACTGACGCCCGGACAGGTCGTCCGGCAGCCGGTTCGCGTAGGTGGTGGCCTCGAGCGTGATCTCGTTGCGCACCATGCCGAGGAAGCCGACCTCAGCAGTCGGCAGCAACCGGACCATGCCGTCCAGCATGCCCAGGCCGGCGCGCAGGATCGGCACGACCAGCGGCTTGGGGCTGGCCAGCTTGATGCCACGGGTGGGGGCAACGGGCGTCTCGATGTCGACGGGCTCGACCCGGACCTCGCGGGTCGCTTCGTAGGCCAGCAGCGTCACCAGCTCATCGGCCAGTCGGCGGAAGGTCGGGGTGTCGGTGTTCTTGTCCCGCAGCGCCGTGAGCTTGTGGGCGATCAGCGGATGGTCGGCAATGTGAACGCGCATGGGTGAAACTTATCCTGTGACCGCACCCTCGAAACCCGCCCCCGCAGCCGGTGGCCGGTATGACGCCTGGATGGGCCAGGCCCTCGACGTCGCCTCGGGCGCTCTGGCCTCGGCCGACGTGCCGGTGGGCGCCGTGGTCCTCTCCCCGCAGGGGGAGGTGCTGGGCGTCGGGCACAACCAGCGCGAGGCCGCTGGCGACCCGACCGCCCACGCCGAGATGGTCGCCCTGCGGGCTGCCGCGGCGACCGGTGACGGCTGGCGGCTGCAGGGCTGCACGCTGGTGGTCACCCTGGAGCCTTGCATCATGTGCGCCGGGGCTCTGATGCTGGCCAGGATCGGGCGCGTGGTGCTGGGGGCCTGGGACCCGAAGGCCGGCGCGTGCGGGTCGGTGTGGGACGTCGTCCGCGACCGGCGGGCCACCCACCAGGTCGAGGTGATCGGCGGGATTCGCGAGCAGGAGTGTTCCCGGATCCTGCTCGATTTCTTTGCCGGGCACCGGCTCTAGTAACCTCGCTCCCGGTGGCGTGTCCGAGCGGCCAAAGGAGCACGCCTCGAAAGCGTGTGTGGGGGAGACTCCACCGTGGGTTCAAATCCCACCGCCACCGCCGATCAGGAACCCCCGGACCCTCAGGTTCGGGGGTTCCTGCGTGTCGGGAAGGACTATCAGTCCCCGCGATGGTGTTGCCTTGCGGGAGGAGATGAGGATCTCGCGAGATCAGGACCTCACGAGATCGGAACGTGGGGCGATCAGAGGGTGGGGGTGATCAGTGGCTGAGACGCGGCTGTCCGAGGCGGCCGACGAGCATCGCGACAGCCAGAGCGGCCACGCTCGTGGCAGGTCAGTCCTGCTCGCGTCGTGATGACGCCGGAGACGACCGTCCTCGAGCGGGTTGCCGGCTGCTGCGGAGAGCTGGTGCTGCAGCAACGGGAAGGGCATTTCGAGATCGTGGCGAACGGTGTGTTCCTGATGGACACTCGCGGCGGCGTGTCCGAACGACTTCAGGTGAGTGCCGCGGCTGACCGGATGCCGGCGCCGGGCCGGATGCTGATCGGAGGGCTCGGTGTGGGGTTCTCACTGGCTGCGGCGCTCGCGCATCCGGGCGTCGCCGAGGTGCACATCCTCGAGCGTGAGGGTGCCGTGCTGCGCTGGAACCGGGGTCTGCTGGTGCCGCGCAATGGCGACCTGCTGGGCGATCCGCGCGTCCGCGCCCACCAGGGCGATGTGGTCCGCTGGCTGGCGGACGCGCCGGCAGGCTCACTCGACGCGATCTGCCTGGACGTCGACAACGGGCCCGGTTGGCTGGTCTCACCCGGCAATGCCTGGCTGTATGAGGAGGCCGGACTGCGCACCGCCGCCCATGTCCTGTCACCTGGCGGCGTGCTCACGATCTGGAGCTCGGCGCCCTCTCCGGCCCTCGTCGCCCGGATGAGGGAGCACTTCACGGACGTGGAGGTCACCGAGGTGTGCGTTGCCCGGGGCGAGCCGGACGTGATCATGCTCGGTCGTCTGGCCGTCGATGGTGGGGACGGAGCCTGAGATGAGCTCCGGCGACGTCTTTGGCCGCGGGCGCCTCACTGGTTGGTCCTTGATCCAGGGATGGGCTCCCGGGTCCTCGGTGGACCGGGGCTCAGACGCCCGCGACCGGAGGTACCGAGGTCAGCGCGGTACGGCAGTGGAGCTGCACCGAGAGCCTGGCGACCGCGGCGCGCAGCGCCTTCTTCCGCGCAGGGGTTGGCCGGGCCCACAGAGCCGTCCGCATCGCTGACGTCTGGGAGTGGATCGCGACTCGCTGGGCCCGGGTCAGCCGTGCGGCCTGAAGCTCGACCAGGATGGCGGCGCGCTGTGCCCGGATGGCGACCCGCTCAGTGACCGTGGCCGTCCTCAGGGATGCGGTGAGAGCAGCGATCTTAGTCCTCTTGGCCACCCGTAGCGCCCTGCTCATGTTCGCGTCCAGAGCGGCGATCCGCAGCTCGGCGATGGCCGCGTGCAGTGCCTTGACCTCGGCATGGCTGGGTCGTGTCCCGCGCAGCTGGGCACGCAGCTGGGCCAGCTGGTCCTGGAGCGCGGCCCGGTCGACGGCGCTGATCGTGCATCGTGCGGTGCGGCTGTGCGTTGCGACGTTCGCTTCGCCCGTTCAGCCTGTTCTCGTCGGAGAGTGGCCACAGACCGGGCCGGGGACGGCCGGCGATCAAAGCGTCCTGGAACAAGGGCCCGGACGGCCCGCCTCAGGCATCGTGCTGACGGGACTGCGGTGCTCCCGGAGACCAATGAGACCGCGACGGTTCCGGCTGGTTCAGGCAGCCTCGCCAGATGCCGTGACCTCGCCCGCCGCCGTTGGTCACCACCCTGCAGCCAGCGGGCCGGACCGCCGGCAACGGGGCGGAGTCCTGCTCGGCTGCGCGTTCGGCCAGCCATGCGATAGCCAGCCTGAGCAGCCGCGGCGCCTTTGTCCCGGCCGGCGCTGAGGCGAGGATCCGCCACATCGCGGCCTTCATCTCGTTGATGTCACTGACCGCTACGTCAAGCATCTGCCGAGCCAGCGTCTCGTACTCCTCGAAGGACACCGGGGCCTCAGCTGCCGGCTCTGGGCTGAGGAGGTTGCCGGGCATCGGGGTGGACGCGGTCATTTTCTGGCCTTCCTGCCTGCAGTCGGTTCCGCTTCCTGCGGTGGGAAAACCATCCCAGCCCGGCAGGTGGCAGGTCGATCGGACGTTGGTACTAGTGCCTCCCGGCGGACCGGGCCCAGCACGCTGCTTGTGGGCTGGCGCTGCACGGGGGAGGATTCAGCCCATGTCACCTCAGCCCCCGCTGCCGGCCCTGCGAGTCGTCCCGGGCCCCGGCCAGGAGTCCGTCTGGGACTTCCCGCGCCCGCCGCGGGTCGAGCCCAGTGCCGAGCGGGTGGTCGTCCGGTTCGCCGGGCAGGTCGTCGCGGACAGCACCGAGGCGGTGCGGGTCCTGGAGACGAGCCATCCGCCGGTGTACTACCTGCCCTGGGCGGCCTTCCCCGACGGAGTGCTCGTCCGGGCTCCTGGCTCCTCGCTGTGCGAGTTCAAAGGCGCAGCAGGGTATCTCGACGTGCGGGTGGGTGAGCAGGTGGCCCGGCGCGCGGGCTGGTACTACCCCGAACCATGGCCGGGCTACCGGGAGCTCCGGGACCGGGTGGCCCTGTTCCCGGCGGCGATGGACAGCTGTGAGATCGACGGTGAGCAGGTGGTCCCGCAGGAGGGCGGCTTCTACGGGGGGTGGATCACCTCGAGAGTGGTCGGCCCGTTCAAGGGGGGACCCGGGACGCTCGGATGGTGAGCAGCACGGCAGACGCCGCAGTGCTCCGTCCGCGACGATGGCGTTTCGACCAGGGGAGCGTCGAGGACCTCGGCCCGGCCCGTGTGTGGGCGCGGCCGCTGCTGGCGACCCAGCCGCTCGTCGTCGAGCGATCGAGCGCAACAAGAAGGCCAAGACCTCGTCGAGCACCGTGGAACCCGAAGCTAGCCCAGGCCGGTGGCCACGCTCGTTGGGTGGCACGATCGTCCGACTCCCTCTCGCCCTGGCTGAAGGCTCAGGCAGGCCCCGGGTCAGCGGGAACCCGCTCCGCTGCCCGGACGCGGCGTCGCCTCGACCAGGCGACCACAGCCAGCCCGCCCAGAGCCGTCGCCAGGGGAAGCAGGACGATCATGGCCGGCAGCTGCCAGAGCACCGGGACCACGACATCGCTGGACCATGCGCCGAGCCCGATGGAGCACTCCTCGGAGCGACCGTCACCGATGTTGGAGACCACGCACACGGGCGGGCCGTACACGATGTAGAACGCGTGTCCGCTCGAGACCAGCGCCATGAGCGCCCCCGAAACGAGCCCGGGCACGAGCCGCGCCCGGTGCGCCCGGACGGCGAGCACCGCGCCGACGACAGCGGCGGCGACGAGGTACCCGATTCCGACCACCGCGGTGTCCCAGAGGACGTGGCTCACCGCAGGAAGTACCGGGTGCGCAGAGTCGTAGACCTGATTGTTGGTGCCGAACGGCAGGGGAAACAGGGGCGTCAGCAGCGACCAGAGGGCGAATCCCGCCAGGCCGAGCAGCAGCATCGTCGGGCGGTGCGCCAGGTCGTGCCACGCCAGCCGAGGCGCCGCCCGCAGCGCCTGGCCCCGCCACCAGCGCCGGGCTGCGCGCGCCCCGTGTGCGCTCGCGATCTCGGCACGAGCCTCCGTGAGGTTGCCCAGCAGCTCGTCCTCGTCCCGGGCGAGTCCCGCGAGCACCAGCTCGAGCGTGCTGTCGATCGCGCCGGTGCGGCCGACCGCGTTCGGGCTTGTCGCGCTCCCGGTGGCCCGCGCCCGTGCGCTCACGCTTGCCCCCACTGCTGACCCCGCTGCGGCGCCGTGCCCCACCGCCGGCCGGCACGCTCCCGCTCGGCGGCCAGCACCTCGCGCGCGGCATTGGTGAGCCGGTACTCGCGACGCGAGCGGCCGCCACGCACCGGCAGCGGTTCGGTGGTCTGCGATGTCAGCAATCCCTTGGCCTCGAGCCGGGAGAGCGTGGTGTAGGCAGCACCGACCGAGAGCTCCTGACCGCGCGCCGCGCTGACCGCCTGGCGCACGAGCAGCCCATACGCTGACCCCTCGTGCCTCGCGACCGCGACCAGCACGTCAAGCTCCAAAGCCCCTGGCGTCCTCATGTGTCCTACTTTGTAGAACAAATCCTGGGAAATCAACCCTCAGCGAGCCGTCAGCCCCCGGACCAGCGCCCGGGCAGCGCTCAGAACAACGCCTCGATCACGGGCGTGAGGCATCGCCGATAGACGTCTCTATCTCGCAGCAGCTCGGCGGTGACCAGAACGTGGTCAGGCCGCAGCTGCCAGAGCTGCTGTCCCTCGACCGGGATCTCGGTAATCCACAGACGAAAAGATCGGGCTGTCCGCCCCCGGGCACGTTCTGTGTCTCTGACAAGGTTCGTCTCGAACAGGTCGCCGACCCTGCTGCGCATCGTCGCACCATGCTCCTGAGCTCGGTCGTTACTCCAGCGGACGGCGTCGACATGGTGCGCGGCGACGATCTCCTGGAGCTGAGGTGCCGAGTCAAGGGACTCGAAGGCCGGTGGGGTCCACCAGGAGGAGAGGTCGGGAGGCCACTGTGTATCGTCCGCCGTGCGCTCCTCGCGGACAGCCTGGTCCCACCAGGCATCCCAGTGCAGCCCCGCCGCTTCCGGGGCCTGGTCTCCGGCGCGCGGCACAGCCGGGCTGGCAGGCGGCAACCAGCGAAGACGAGACGGCACTCCCGCAACGTCGCGGATGAACACGCCGATCATCAGGGGCGAGGGCTGATCGATGCTGATCTGCCAGCTTGTCCGACCCGCTTCATCCACGGCAGCCTCCTTCGCCCAGGGGATAGCTGGATGATCCTCGCCTGGGCACAGCTCGGCAAGACGATGCCGCCTGACGCTGCGGCCGAACCGGAATTCTGGGTCCGGCCGGGCAGTTGAGGGCTTCATGACTACCTGGGGTTTCATCGGAAGTGGAAACATCGGCACGACCGTCGCGCGACTTGCCGTGGCGGCCGGTCACGACGTCGTGCTGAGCAACAGCAGGGCACCCGGGACACTGGCCGACCTGGTCAACGATCTCGGTCCGCGGTCCCGGGCAGCGACCCCGGCTGAGGCGGCCCGGGCCGGTGACGTCATCGTCGTCACCATCCCGCTGCGTAACTACCGGCAGGTGCCGGCCGAGGAGCTGCGGGGCAAGATCGTGATCGACACGATGAACTACTACCCAGAGCGCGATGGCCACTTTGCCGCGTTGGACGACGAGTCGACCACCAGCTCCGAGCTGCTCCAGGCCCACCTGCCCGGCTCCAGGGTGGTCAAGGGCTTCAACAACATCTTCTTCCAGCACCTCGCTGCCCTGCCGCGCGCCACCGGCGCGCAGGACCGCAGCGCCCTGGCCATCGCCGGCGACGACCACGAGGCGAAGAAGGCCGTCAGCGAGCACCTCGGCGAGATCGGGTATGACACGGTCGACCTCGGCCCTCTCTCGGAGGGGTGGCGCACCCAGCCCGACACTGCGGCATACGGCCTCATGTATGCCCTGGACCCTCAGGCATGGGACCAGGGCGCCCGTCCCGCATCGGCAGCAGAGGTCGCTGAGCGAGCGGCCGCCTCGCTCCGCCACCAGCCCGCCGACCCCGGCTGAGTCGCCGGCCGGTGATGTCGCAACCCACCGCCTAGGGTCCAATCCCCTTATCCCTCAGGGTTTTTTCAGGGTGGGGGTCAGGGCCTCCACTGATGGTCAGGGCTGGCTCGGTTGAACAGGATGGGTCCTGGACAACCACTGAGACGCGGGCTATCGGGCGGGACGGCATGACCATCACCACGATCGACAGGGACAACCGCAGGACCACGACGGAGCCAGTGCCGAGCCAGGTCATCGCCTACGCGCGTGATCTCGTCAAGACGTACGGCACCGGTGAGACCTCGGTCCGGGCGCTGGCGGGGGTTGACGTGGACTTCAACCGGGGTGAGCTCACCGCGATCATGGGGCCGTCGGGGTCGGGGAAGTCGACCTTGATGCATTGCATGGCGGGCTTGGACACGGTGACGTCGGGCACGGTGGTGGTCGACGGTGAGGACGTCGGCCGGATGAACCAGCGTCAGCTCACCAAGCTGCGCCGGACCCGGCTCGGTTTCCTCTTCCAGGCGTTCAACCTGGTCCCGACCCTGACGGCCGCGGAGAACATCACGTTGCCGCGCGATATCGCGCGGCGCTCGGTCGACCGGGGGCACTTCGAGGCGATCGTGTCGGCGGTCGGGCTGCAGACCCGGCTGCAGCATCGCCCCGGTGAGCTGTCCGGCGGCCGTCAGCAGCGGGTGGCCTGTGCGCGGGCCCTGGTGGCCAGGCCCGCCGTAATCTTCGCCGATGAGCCCACCGACAATCTGGACTCGAAGTCCGCCGGCGAGCTGCTGGCCTTCCTGCGCCGCTCGGTCGACGACCTGGGGCAGAGCGTGGTCATGGTCACCCACGACCCGCGGTCGGCGGCGTTCGCGCACCGGGTGCTCTTCCTGGCCGACGGCGCCCTGGTCGGTGAGCTGACCTCCCCGACGCAGGCGTCGGTGAGATCGGCCTGGGGCGCGCGCTCTGGCTGGGGCGCCTCCAGCCCGACACGGTGATCACCATCGAGTCGGTGCTGACCGCCGTTCTTCGACACCCCGTCCGGCAGGCGTCAGCCCCCGGCTGGACCCACCGACGCGCGGCCTCACCCGAGCACCGATCCAGCACTTCCCGGCCGAACCCTCCCGGCCGGGCTCACCTGAACCCATGGAGCCAGAGATGACCACTGCCAGAACCGGCGAAGCTGTCCGGAAGCACGCCCTACCGCATCCTGTCGCCGGCGTCACCATCCCCCGGGCTCGCGGTCGCACAGCCACCGCTATGGCGCTTCGGGCAGGTGGCGCCCTGCTGGCCCTTCACGGGCTGATCCACCTGATGGGTGTCGCCCTGCTCTGGCAGCTGGGGCAGCCGGGTGACCTGCGGTACGCCGACATGAGTCCTGTCCCGGGGTCTGCGGCCGGCCTGGCCGTGGGAGCGCTCTGGCTCACCGCGGCGGTGCTCTTCGTCGGGGCAGCCCGGCTGCTCGTTGTCGGCCGGCCCCGTTGGCGGGTAACCGCGCTCGCTGCGGTGGCCGTGTCGGTGCCGGTTCTCGGTCCGTCAGTGTCGATGGCCGCTGCCGGGCTCGCCCTCGACGCGGTCATCCTGCTGGTCGTCATCCTCACCTGGGGGCCTGCCCCGCAGACCGCGTCTGAACCGCACGCAAAGCACGCACCGCACGAACAGCAGGGACAGCAGGGACAGCAGGGACAGCAGGGACAGCAGGGACAGCAGGGACAGCAGGGACAGCAGGGACACCAGGGACAGCAGGGACAGGAGTCATGACCCGGCCGGTCCTCGTCGCCTACGCCAGCAAGCACGGAGCCACCCGGGGGATCGCCGAACGGGTCGCCGAGAGGCTGGCGGCCGACGGACGTGAGGTGAGGGTGCTCCCGTTCTCGAACGTTGCCACCCCCGCGGCCTACAGCGCCTTCGTGCTGGGCGGCGCGGTATACCTGGGCAGGTGGCGCAAGGAGGCGAGCGACTTCGTCCGGCAGAACAGCGCGCTGCTGGCCACCCGCCCGGCGTGGCTGTTCTGCAGCGGTCCGCTGGGCACCGCGACGCAGGACGAGCAGGGACGCGACCTCCGGGACACGTCCAGGCCCCCGGAGTTCGCGGAGTTCGAGACGACCATCAGGCCCGGCGACCTGACCGTGTTCTTTGGCGCACTGGACCCCCGTCAGCGTGACGGAGCGAGCTGGCTGCTGCGGCGGCTGCCAGTCGGGCGCAGGCTCCTTCCGGAGGGCGACTTCCGGGACTGGGAGGCGATCGAGGCCTGGGCCGGGACCATCGCCCATGCGCTTCCGGCCCCGACACTGGCACCGGTCAGTGCTTGAGCCCATGTGGTTGGCGGGTGGGCTGCTCAGGTCTTTGCGGGCAGTGATCGAGCTGGACATCTCGGGCTGTGATCGACGCCGGGCTCATGGCAGTCTCGGAGCCGTGGCGATCGCTGCCTACCCTTTCGGGCTCTTCCAGCTCCCGGTAACGAAGCACACCTGACTCGTCCTCGGCGGGTCGATCGCCGGGACGAGAGCGACCTCGCCGGGTGACGGATCCATATTTCATCAAGCGCTGAGTCAGTAATTCATCAAGCGTTGCATTAGAGGCCGCACCCGCACTAACATCTCCATCATGCGAGCCATGATCGTCAAGGAGTTCCGCGAGCTGCGCCGAGACCGGCGCACCCTCGGCATGCTGATCGGCATGCCCCTGCTGCTGCTGGTGATCTTCGGATACGCGGCCAACTTCCAGGTCGCCACCGTCGAGGCTGCCGTGGTGGGACCACAGGCCATGGAGGTGGCCGGGGCCCTGCCGACGTCGTTCTTCGACGTCACCGTGGCCAAACCGTTCCAGACCCAGGCCGATGCCCGGCAGCTGCTGCAGGACAACAAGGTCGACGTCGCCATCATCACCGGAGGCAAGTCCAGCACCGGCGGCAAGCCGGTGCTTGCCCTGGTCGACGGCTCGAACCTCTTCGCCGCGCAGTCGATCGTGTCGGTGCTCAACAAGTCCGGCGACAAGGTCACCACCCAGGTGCTCTACAACCCCGCGCTGAAGACGTCGTGGGTGATGGTGCCGGCCATCATCGGGCTGATCCTCGCGTTCATCGGCACCATCGTGACCAGCATCGGGCTGGTCCGCGAGCGCGAGACTGGCACGCTCGAACAGCTGGCCGTGATGCCGATCAAGCCCAGCACGGTGATCCTCGGCAAGATCACGCCGTACTTCCTGGTGGGCTCGATCGACATGATCATCATCACGAGCCTGGGCATGCTGCTCTTTGACGTGCCGTTCAACGGCAACCTGCTGGTGTTCGTCCTGGGCGCCGCGCTGTTCCTGTTCGTGGTTCTCGGGCTGGGCGTCTTCATCTCGACGATCTCGCAGACCACCGGCCAGGCGATCCAGACGGCGTTCTTCTTCATGATGCCGCAGATCCTGTTGTCGGGGATGATCTTCCCGCTGGACGCGATGGCCGCCGGGGTCCGCTGGATCGGCTACCTGTTGCCGCTGACGTACTTCACGATGATCTCGCAGGGGGTGATGCTGCGCGGGGCCTCGCTGGCGTCGCTGTGGCTGCCCTTCATCGTGCTCACAGTGATGGCCATCGTGGTCTTCAGCGGTGCCACCCTGCGGTTCCGCCGCGACCTCGCGCCTGGCCGGCGACGTCACCATGGCACCGTCGACCCTGCCGGTGTCGAACCTGCCACCGCGGGACCTGCGGCCGGGGCAGCCGGCAGCGAGGCCGGGAGCCTCTCATGACGTATGCCGTCCGATCCGCCGTCGTGCGGCTCGGCGACACCCTGGCCCTCGACCACGTGAGCCTGGTGGTCGAGCCGGGATCGGTGGTGGCCGTCGTCGGCGGCGACGGGGCCGGCAAGACCACGTTGCTGCGCAGCCTGGTCGGGGAGGTGCCGCTGGAGCGGGGCCAGGTCGATGCCCCGCCGCCCATCGAGATCGGCTACCTGCCGGCCACCTCCGGCAGCTGGCCGGCACTGACGGTCGCCCAGAACATGGATTTCGTCGGCGGTATCTACGGACTGTCCGGGAAGGCTCTGGCCTCCCGCCGCGACGAGCTGCTCGAGCGCGCCTTGCTGCGGCATTCCGCGGGTCAGCTCGCCTCCCAGCTCTCGGGCGGCATGCGACGCAAGCTGGGCTTCAGCATGGCGATGCTGCACAACCCCGCGCTGCTCGTCCTTGACGAGCCCAGCACCGGCGTCGACCCGGTGAGCCGGGTCGACCTATGGCGGCTGGTGTCCGAGGCCGCCGCGGCCGGGGCGGCGGTCGTGATGACCACGACGTACCTCGACGAGGCCGAGCGGGCCGCGAGCCTGCTGGCCCTGGACGGCGGCCGGACGCTGGCCAGCGGCACGCTGCAGGACGTGTTCGGCGCGTTCGACGGCGCGATCGCCCGCACCGCGAGGCCGCAGCGGCGCGCCTGGGCCTGGCGTCGGGGGCGTGAGTACCACGAGTACTGGCCCGCCACCGCCGACGTGCCGGGTGACGCGGTGGCTGTCATACCGGACCTCGAGGACGTGGTGATCGCCTTGTCGCTGCTGCGCAGGGCTGACCGGGAGCTCGCCTCATGACCGCCTCGGGCGGGTCAGCGCTCACCTCCGCGGTACTGCTGCGGGCCCACCAGGTCGGCCGCACGTTCGGTAGCTTCACCGCGGTCGATGACGTCTCTATGAGGGTCGGGCCGGGAGAGGTCGTCGGACTGCTCGGCGCCAACGGCGCTGGCAAGACGACGCTGATCCGGATGCTCCTCGGGCTGCTCGCTACCACGTCGGGCGAGGTGGAGCTGCTCGGCGGGCCGCCCGACCGGGAGCTGCGGGCGCGTCTCGGCTACGTCCCGCAGGGCCTCGGGCTGTACGGCGACCTCACCGTGGCCGAGAATCTCGCCTTCACCTCACAGGCCTACGGGGCCGCGCCGCCAGAGCTGCCTGACGCCCTGCGGCCGGCCGCCGACCGGCTGGTCGCCGCGATACCTCTGGGCCTGCAGCGACAGCTGGCCTTCCTCGCGGCGCTGGCCCACCAGCCGGAGGTGCTGGTGCTGGACGAGCCGACGTCGGGTGTCGACGCGCTGGCCCGGGCGGCGCTCTGGGACACCATCCACGAGCAGGCCGAGCAGGGCGTCGGGGTGCTGGTGACGACTCACAACATGGCCGAGGCCGAGCAGTGCGACCGTCTGCTCCTGATGTCTCAGGCGCGCCTGGTCGCCCAGGGCAGCGAGGCTGACATCATCGGCTCCACCACTGCGGTGGCCGTGCGCACCGGCGACTGGGCGCGGGCGTTCGCGGTGCTCAACGAGGCCGGCCAGCCGGTGATGCTGGCCGGTCGCGATGTGCGGGTGGCCGACGCCGACCCCGGCCAAGTGCGTGCTGTTCTCGCCGCCGCCGGGCTGAGCGCCGACGTGGTCGGCGTCCCGGCCACCATCGAGGAGCGGATGATGGTGCTGGCCCGCGCCGCCGAGAGCACCTGATGCCGCCCCGGGGCAGACGTCCGGTCGGCGGCCCGGATGCCCGCGAGCAGATCCTCACCGCGGCCGGAGAGCTGTTCGCAGAGCTCGGTTTCGAACGGACCACGATGCGCGGGGTCGCCGCCAGGGCCGATGTCGACCCGGCGCTGATCCATCACTACTTCGTCAACAAGGAGGGGCTGCTGGCCGCGGCCCTGGTCCTGCCGGTCGATCCCGGCGCACTGCTGGCCGGGCTCGACCAGGACCCGGAACACGCCGGTGCGGGGGTCGTCCGCCGGGTACTCGGAGTGTGGGAGGCCGATCCCGAGATCCGGCGTCGCCTGCTGGGGCTCATCCGGGTCGGGCTCTCCCACGAGTACGCCGCGGGCGTCCTGCGCGACCTGCTGGGCCGCACCGTGCTGACCGCCCTGGCGACTGTGGTCGCCGATGACCAGCGGCCCCTGCGCGCTGCGCTGGCCGGCACCCAGATGGCCGGGCTCCTGATGGGCCGGTACGTGCTGGGGATCCCCGCCATCCGGGACGCGACCTCTGAGCAGCTGGCGCTCACGATCGGACCCGTCCTCCAGCACTACCTGACCGGGGCCCTTGGTGACATGGTCACGGTGGCCGCTGAGTGACTCTGAGGACCATCGCTCGAACGAGGGTTCAAGGAGCGCAGAGCAGGAGGGAGAGGCGGGCGCCACGATTCAGAATGACACGTGCAGGTGCCTGCGTCGGCGGTCTCGATGCGCCAGCGACCTTGAGATGTCGGGGCTGCGCGGCCCGTGATTGACCTCTCGAGGTCGATGATTGACCCTCTGGCGGCCGGTGATGAGCTGTTGTTTGGACCCGGGCGTGCCTGTAAGCCCGCCGGTGGGGGCGGGTTGTGGGGCTGGGGGTTCAGAGGTGCCAGGTGACTTCGGTGGTGGTGGCGGTGGCGGTCCAGCCGCGTTGGTGGGCGATGGTGTGGTGGCGTCCGCATAGGAGGGCGGCGTTGGT
>JBBRZQ010000029.1:0-40284 GCA_038236535.1 Actinomycetales bacterium | reverse complement strand
GTCACAGCTCTCCCCGGGGGCGAGGGTGGTGTTCCTGATCTCGCCGACCCGGGAGGCGGCGAGAGCCTCCTGAACCTCGGGGTCGGCCCGGACCGACGCGGCGCGCTCCTTGAGCAGGAGGTAGGTGCGCATGTTGGCGGCGGCCGCATCCCAGACGCCGTGGATGTCCTCGGTGCGGCTCGGCTTGAAGTCGAAGTGGCGCGGCCCGTGGTAGGTCTGGCCGCCATCGGGGCCGCCGTTCTCGAGCAGGTCCACCAGCGCGAAGGCGTTGGCCAGGTCTCCGTGGCCGAAGACCAGGTCCTGGTCGTACTTGATGCCTCGCTGGCCGTTGAGGTCGATGTGGAACAGCTTGCCCTGGTACAGCGCCTGCGCGATGCCGGCGGTGTAGTTCAGGCCCGCCATCTGCTCGTGCCCGACCTCTGGGTTGACGCCGACGAGCTCGGGGCGTTCCAGGGTCGTGATGAAGGCGAGCGCGTGGCCGACCGTCGGGAGCAGGATGTCCCCGCGAGGCTCGTTGGGCTTCGGCTCGATCGCGAAGCGGATGTCATAGCCTTTGTCAGTGACGTAGTCGCCCAGCAGGTTCACGGCCTCGCGGTAGCGCTCGAGCGCACCGCGGATGTCCTTGGCCGCGTCATACTCGGCACCCTCACGGCCGCCCCACATGACGAAGGTCTTGGCGCCGAGCTCGGCTGCGAGGTCGAGGTTGCGCAGCACCTTGCGGAGCGCGAAGCGGCGCACCGCCCGGTCGTTGGAGGTGAACCCACCGTCCTTGAACACCGGTGCGCTGAACAGGTTGGTGGTGATCATCGGAACGATCAGCCCGGTGTCAGCCAGGGCCTTCTGGAGTCGATCGATCTGGTGCTGACGCTCTGCGTCGCTCGAGCCGAAGGCGAAGAGGTCGTCGTCGTGGAAGGTCAGGCCGTAGGCGCCGAGCTCGCTGAGCTTCGTCACTGCCTCCACCACGTCGAGCGGGGGACGGGTTGGCCCGCCGAACGGGTCGCTGCCGTTGTAGCCAATCGTCCAGAGGCCGAAGGAGAACTTGTCGTCGCGGGTGGGTGTGCCAGTCATGGGAGGTCCTTCGGCGTCGTGGATAATTTGTTGTGAGAGAGAACTTATCAGGCCGTGGTCGTCCGGCGCCAACGGTCGTGACCAAATCGTTGTTTGCCAATACTTATCCGCTGCGGTTATGTTGTTGTTGTCAACAAATGGCCCGGAGTGGCCGCGAAGCTTCACTTGCCTCCGCTCCTCGACACGGAGGTACCCGATGCAAAGGAAGCATCTCGCCCTGGGGAGCATGATGGCCGTGGGGGCCATGCTGCTCGCCGGCTGCGGAAGCTCGACGACCGACACCACTTCCGGCGCTGCTGTGAACAAGAGCGTCGACGGTAAGGGCAAGACCCTCACCCTGTGGCACTACGAGAGCGACACGAGCGCGATGGGGATCGCCTGGAAAAAGGCGATCGCCACGTTTGAGAAGGAGACCGGCGCCACGGTCACGTTCGAGCCGAAGAGCTTCGAGCAGATTCGCTCGACCTCCAGCCAAGTGCTGAACTCCGATGCCGCTCCTGATGTCCTGGAGTACAACAAGGGCAACGCCACGGCGGGCCTGCTCTCCAGCCAGGGACTGCTCGCCAACCTCGACGGCGCCGTGAAGACGTACGGCTGGGACAAGAAGCTTGCCCCCTCGCTGCAGACCACGGCCAAGTATGACGCCAAGGGCATCATGGGCTCAGGGAGCTGGTACGGCGTTCCCAACTACGGTGAGTACGTCGAGGTCTTCTACAACAAGGACATGTTCGCGAAGCAGAAGATCGTGGTCCCGACCACCCAGGACGAGCTCGTCGCCGCAATGGCGAAGTTCAAGAGTGCCGGGATCACCCCTCTTGCCGAGTCGGCAGCCGAGTACCCCCTCGGCCAGCTCTGGTACCAGCTCGCGCTGAACAAGGCGGACCGCACGTTCGTCACCAACTACCAGACCTACAAGGGAACGGTGAGCTTCCAGGGACCGGAGCTCACCTACGCGACCAACACCATCAAGGACTGGGTCGACAAGGGCTACATCAGCAAGAACGTCACCGGCGCCAAGGCCGAGGACGCGGGCACGAGCTTCATCGGCGGCAAGTACCCGATCTTCTACTCCGGCAGCTGGTGGTACAACCGGTTCACCACCGAGATCAAGTCCTTCAAGTGGGGCACCTTCCTGTACCCCGGAGCAAAGATGTCGCCCGGCTCAGCCGGCAATATGTGGGTCGTTCCTGAGAAGGCCAAGAACAAGGACCTGGCATACAAGTTCATGGACATCACCATGCGCCCCGAGATCCAGGCCCTGCTGGGCAACAGCGGCGGCGTGCCGGTCGCGGCGAACCCTGCGGACATCACGGTTCCCAGCAGCAAGGCACTGATCGACAACTTCACCGTCCTGACAAAGCAGGACGGCCTCGCCTTCTACCCGGACTGGCCCACCCCGACCTTCTACGACCAGCTCAACGCCGGCCTGCAGGAGCTCGTCAACGGCACGAAGTCGGCGACTGCCGTCAACACCGAGCTCGGTACCCAGTACCAGGCCGGCGTCGACAGCATCGTCAAGCAGTAGGGAACCGTCGATGACTGCCGCGTCAACCGGCTCATCGCGGCGGCCGAAGAAGCGCCACAGCGAGAGCCTGCTCCCGGCCAGCACCGGGGGCGGGTTCTGGTGGTATCTGCTGCCGGGGTTCGTCCTGCTCACCGGAGTCGTGCTGATTCCGCTGGTCTGGAACGTCTATCTCAGCTTCACCAGGTATCGCGGCATCCGGCCACCGAAATGGATCGGGCTGGAGAACTGGTCCCGGTTGATGAGTGACGAGAAGTTCTGGACCTCCTTTGGCAACAGCGTGGCGATGATCATCGCGATGGTCGTCATCCCCACCCTGGTGGGGCTCCTGCTGGCGGCCATGTTGTTCGACCTGATCGGCAAGAAGTTCGGTGGCCGGTTGGCCAGCTTCCTGCGAGCGACCTACTACCTGCCGCAGATCCTGCCCGTGGTGATCGCGGCCATCGTCATCGGCTGGATCCTGCGTCCGGAGAACGGTGCGCTCAACGTGATCCTGAAGGCGGTTGGGCTTGGGTCAGTGCAGCACAACTGGCTCGGCAGCCCCGACACCGCGCTGGCCTCCATCATGGTCATCATGGTCTGGGTGCAGCTCGGCTACCCGGTCGTCATCTTCATGGCCGCCCTGCAGCGTGTGGACCCGGAGCTGTACGAGGCCGCCGAGCTCGACGGCGCCAACTGGTACCAGCGGTTCCGCTGGATCACCGTCAGCATCATCCGCCCGGAGATCTACGTGGTCACCCTGACCTGCACCATCGCGGCGCTGAAGGTGTTCGGCCCCATCTACACGCTGACCCGCGGAGGACCGGGCACCTCGACCATCGTGCCCAGCTACTACTCCTACAGCGAGTTCTTCCAGACCCAGCAGGTGGGCTATGGCGCCACCATCGCGACTGCGCTGACCGTGCTGATCGTCATCGTCTCCTTCGTGTTCATCTGGGCACAGAACCGCGCAGAGCAGAGGGAGAGCTCATGACCACCTCGCTGGCCCCGAACTCCGCGGCCCACGAAGCCGGCCACGTGCCGCCTGTCGGCGTACCGCCGGTCACCCGGCGGAGACCGAACCGTAAGAAGCCGTCGGACTGGGTCATCCTGGCCATCGCCATCGTGGTGGGTTTCCTGATCGCGGTGCCGTTCCTGATGATCCTGCTCAACTCGTTCAAGTCGCCGGCCGACTACAACTCTGGCGGACCGCTCCAGCTGCCGACCCATCTGTACTTCGATGGCATCGTCAACTTCTGGAACCGGGTCGCCTTCCCGCAGAAGCTGTGGAACAGCGTCTTCATCAGCGGGATGGTGTCCATCCTGGCCATCATCATCTCGGTGCTCAACGCCTACGCGCTGGGTATCGGGCGGGTCAAGGCACGGCTGTGGATCATCGTCCTGTTCCTGCTGGCGAACATGGTTCCGCAGGAGGCTCTGCTCTATCCGCTGTACTCGATGTTCAAGGCCATCGGGCTGTACGACAACGTGTGGAGCGTCATCATCATCTTCACGGTGATCCAGAGCGCCTTCGGCACCTACCTGCTGTCCAGCGTCTACGGGACATTCCCCAAGGAGATCCTGGAGGCCGCGTCCCTGGACGGCGCGAGCCGGTGGACGATCCTGTGGCGGGTCATCGTGCCGATCAGCCGTCCGACGCTGAGCGTGCTGCTGATCTTCTTCTTCATCTGGACCTGGAACGAGTTCCTGATCCCGCTGACCTTCCTGGTGAGCAACGCCAACCAGACCGTGCCCGTGGCGATCAGCGTCCTTCAGGGCGACCGTCTGATGGACGTCACGACCACCAGTGCCTCCGCGCTGCTCGGTTTGCTGCCGACGCTCATCTTCTTCCTCATCTTCCAGCGCACGCTGACCCGGGGCATCACCGCCGGCGCGGTCAAGTAGCGCCATCCACAAACCCGTGAAGGAACCACAGTGAAGTTCACCGACGGATTCTGGCAGACACGGCCCGGAGTGGCTGCGGTCTTCGCCCAGGAGGCCTACGACATCGAGGCCGGCGAGGGCTCGCTCACCGTGACGGCGCCGACGAAGATCATCCAGGGCCGTGGCGACACCCTGAACCGTCCCACTCTCACGGTCACCCTCAGCTCGCCGCTTGCGAACATCGTGGGAGTCAAGATCGAGCACTTCCAGGGAGTGCGCGAGGAGCTCGGCTTCGATCTGGTCGGCGCGCAGGCGGGTCATGGCACGGCGACGGTGACGGCGTCCGCGGGAACCCTGACGAGCGGGGAGCTGACGGCTACCGTGGCGATCGGTGCGCCGTGGAGCCTCGCGTTCAGCGGGCAGGGCACCCCCCTGACCTCGAGCGGGCACAAGTCCGTCGGCTACCTGCAGGTCGGGCCGGACTTCGATGCCACGAGCGGGATCGTCGACACCACCTGGGTAGCCGGGACGCAGCGTTCGTCCGAGCCCGCGGCATACATTCATGAACAGCTCGCGCTCGGCGTGGGCGAGCTTGTCTACGGGCTCGGTGAGCGGTTCGGGCCGCTGGTGAAGAACGGCCAGGTCGTGGACATCTGGAACGCCGACGGTGGCACCTCGAGCGAGCAGGCCTACAAGAACGTCCCGTTCTACCTGACGAACCGCGGGTACGGCGTGCTGGTCAACCACCCCGGCCACGTCTCCTACGAGATCGGCTCGGAGTCGGTCGAGCGCGTTCAGTTCTCGGTCGCGGGGGAGAGCCTGGAGTACTTCATCATCTATGGCCCCAACCCCAAGCAGATCCTGGAGCGGTACACCGCGCTGACCGGGCGCCCCGCTTCGGTTCCGGCGTGGACCTACGGTCTCTGGCTCTCCACCAGCTTCACCGCGAACTACGACGAGAAGACGGTCACCAGCTTCATCGACGGGATGGCGCAGCGCGACCTGCCGTTGTCTGTCTTCCACTTCGACTGCTTCTGGATGCGCGAGTTCAACTGGTGCGACTTCACCTGGGACCCGCGCACCTTCCCGGACCCGGAGGGCATGCTGGCCCGCCTGCACGAGAGGGACGTGCACACCTGCGTCTGGATCAACCCCTACATCGGGCAGCGCTCGCCGCTGTTTGCCGTGGCGCAGGCGGCTGGCTACCTGCTCAAACGCCGCAACGGCGATGTCTGGCAGTCCGACCTCTGGCAGGCGGGCATGGGCCTGGTCGACTTCACCAACCCGGATGCGGCCACGTGGTACCAGAGTGAGCTGCGCAAGCTGCTCGACCAGGGGGTCGATGCGCTCAAGACCGACTTCGGTGAGCGCATTCCGCTGGACGTCGACTACTTCGACGGCTCCAGCCCCGAGCGCATGCACAACTACTACACGCAGCGATACAACCAGGCCGTTTTCGACGTATTGAAGGAGGTGCGCGGTGAGGGCGAGGCAGTGCTGTTCGCCCGCTCGGCGACCGTTGGCGGCCAGCGGCTGCCTGTGCACTGGGGCGGGGACTCCACCTCGACGTACGAGTCGATGGCCGAGACGCTGCGCGGCGGGCTGTGTCTGGCTATGAGTGGCTTCGCCTTCTGGAGCCACGACATCGGCGGTTTCGAGGGGACCCCGGACGCGGGAGTCTTCAAGCGATGGACCGCTTTCGGCATGCTGTCCAGTCACTCCCGCTTCCACGGCAGCGACTCGTACCGGGTGCCGTGGGTCTTCGACGAAGAGGCCGTCGAGGTGACCAGGCTGTTCACCAAGCTCAAGCTCCGACTCATGCCGTACCTGTATGCAGCCGGCCTCGAGGCGACGCGGAGCGGGACCCCTGTGCTGCGGCCGATGCAGCTCGAGTTCGCCGACGACCCGGCAACCGGTTACCTCGACCGTCAGTACATGCTCGGGGCCGACCTTCTGGTGGCCCCGGTGTTCAACGCCGCCGGAGACGTGGAGCTGTACCTGCCGGCCGGGACGTGGACGAACTTCTTCACCGGTGAGACCGTGACCGGCCCTGGCTGGCGCCGCGAGACTCATGGATTCGACAGCATCCCGCTCTACGTCCGCGACGGTGCGGTGCTGCCGATCGGCGGACGCGATGATCGTCCCGACTACGACTACCTGGAGGGGCTGACTATCGAGCTGTACCCCAGCTCACTGCCCGGTGGCGTCGATAGCTCGGATGAGGTCACGGTCACTAGGCCGGAGGGCACGAGTGCTGTCTTCACGATCGAGCGCTCCCAAGGCCACGCCACGGTCAGCTCGCCGTCGGCCAGCACCTTCTCGGTCCGGGTCGTCGGCGCACAAAGCACCGCCACGACAACAGGAAAGGCGGTCGTCGCCCTGTGAGGGTGCACCTCCGGCAGACGACTATCGGATTAGGGTGCAGGAGGCGGAAGCGCGAAGGGCGTGGGACGCGAGGACTGAAGGCTGGGAAGCAATCGTTGACTGACTGGGAGAGGAGCACATCGACATGGCGATGGTCGCGGTGACCCAGACCGGCAGCGGAAGTAACAACGACCAGGTCCGGCGCCACAATCTCTCAGTGGTCCTGGGCCTTTCCCACCGCACCGGCGGCCTGTCCCGAGCACAGCTGACCAGGCAGACAGGACTCAACCGGTCGACCATCGCGGACCTGGTCGGCGAGCTGGTCGACCGACAGCTTGTCGTTGAGGTGGATCCGGCCTCCTCCGGCCAGGTGGGGCGACCGAGTCTCATCGTCCGGCCCAACCCCAGAGCCGTCGCTCTGGCCATCAACCCTGAGATCGACGCCATCACCATCGGAGTCGTGGGGCTCGGTGGCACGGTGCTGAAAAGCGTCCGCTGCTCAACCCCGGTCAACATGTCGGCCCAAGAGGCCGTGGAGATCTGCGCTGCCGTCATCTCCAGCATGCGTCCGGAGCTCGATACCCGCTACCTCACTGTCGGGATCGGTGTCGCGGTGCCTGGCCTGGTGCGCGAGCAGGACGGGCTGGTGAGTCTCGCCCCGCACCTCGGCTGGGTCGACGAACCGTTGGCCCAGATGCTGTCGGAGGCGACCGGATACCCGGTGGTGGCAGCGAATGACGCGAGCCTGGGGGCGTTGGCCGAGAGCATCTTCGGCTCCGGACGCGAGGTGAGCGACCTGATCTATCTCAACGGCGGCGCCAGCGGGATCGGTGGGGGCGTGATCGCGGGAGGTGTCTCGCTGGCCGGCATCACGGGCTATGCGGGCGAGTTTGGGCACACCCTGGTCAACAGTGCCGGCACGGTCTGCCACTGCGGTGCTGTCGGGTGTCTGGAGACGGAGGTGTCCAGGGCTCCACTGCTGGAGCTGGTCGGTCTCGAAGACGCCGACGCCGACGAGCTCGAGCTGGCCCTGATCGCATCAGCCTCGACAGCTGTCAGGGCCGAGGTCGAGCGACAGCTGGGCTACCTGGCCATCACCCTTCGCAACGCGATCAACGTCCTCAACCCCCGGCTGATCGTCCTGGGTGGGTTCCTGGGCACTCTCTATGCGCTCGCCCCGGAGCACCTGGACCACCTACTGGCTCACCAGCCGCTGATGGCGGCCAGGCAGGAGGTCACGATCACCCGGACCCAGCTCGCGTCCGACCTCCTCATGATCGGCGCCGCCGAGCTGGCCTTCGAATCCATCTTGTTCGACCCGGCGAGCGCACGTTCGCCACGTCGCGAAGGGTGACACGGATTACCTCAGCGGCTTGGGCTGACGGCCGACGAAGGCGGACGGGTCGGCGATGAGCTTGTCAAAGACGATCTCCGCTGCGCCCACGATGAGCTGATCGGCACCGAGGGCCGCATCCTGGATCCTCACGGTCTCACGCGCCGACCGGATCGCCTCGCCCAGAAGGGCACTGTCATCGTCAGACGCGGCATGCAGGGCGGCGAGGAACCCGGAGAGCACCACCACGCTCGGGTTGAAGAGGTTGACCGCGTTGCGCACGACGATGCCGAGCAGATCGAGGGACTCCGCCACCAGCGCCGCAACCTGCGGGTCGGCGCTGCCGGCGAGTGCCGAGGCGAGCTTGTCCGCCTCGGCGGGCTTGAGACCGGCGGCATCCAGCAGCTTCTGCTGGGTGACCTCGGCCTCGAAACAGCCATGGGCGCCACAGTGGCAGGGCGCGCCTGGGGACCGCACGAAGGTGTGGCCGACTTCCCCGGCATACCCGGCAGTTCCGGTGAGCAGCTGTCCGCCGGTCAGCACGCCACCGCCGATGCCACTGGAACCGCCGATGATGTAGACGAGATCGTCCACATCGCGCACCGCACCGAAAGTGCTTTCGGCGCGCATGGCCAGCACGGCGGCATTCGCGGCCCAGGCCGGGTGCCCCGTCGAACGCTCGAACATCGCCGCGAGTGGCTCCTCGCGCCAGCCCAGGTGCGTCGCCTCGCGCAGCTGCCCGTCGGACAGCCGGACCTGGCCCGGGACCGCGATGCCCAGGCCGATCACCCGAAGCCCGCGATCCTGCCCCGAGAGCATCTCGTCGATGGCCGTGCTCGCCAGCTTCACCACCCCTTCCGCCGTGGGCAGGTCCGCCGCCTCGACCCGCACGTGGGTGAGGACTCGACCGCCGAGGCCGACCAGGCCCACGTGAACGGCGTCGACCTCCGGGTTCACCGCGATCGCGACGGTGCGTTCGTCGAGGTGCACCACGGGGCTTGGCCGGCCGGCCCTGGCGACCTTCTTGGGCATCTTCTCGCAGACCAGCCGCAGCTCGGCCAGGTCGGCGACCACGGCGCCGACCGTCGAACGGTTCAGGCCGGTTATCCGAGTCAGCTCAGCACGCGACAGCTCTCCGCGGTGATGAAGCAGCTCGAGGATGTTCGAGAGATTGTTGCGGCGTAGCTGGTCGGTCGTGCCCATGGAGGAGATGCGACGCTGCGCGGGCCTGGCGACGATCGGCATGTCAGGACCCCTGACGGTTGTTGTGGTGAGCGCCAGTACCACCGTGTGGCCGGTAAGGTCATCATCCCCTGATAAGTTCGCGTTCACAACAAAACGGGCGAGCGCTCCCGTTGGCTTTGTCGTTTCAGCCGCGCCCACCCCGGCTAGGGCATGACAGCCCTGACGTCCTTCCAGCTGAGACGATACGGAGGTCATGCCTGTGGGCGGGTTCTAGGGGCCTTGTGCCTGTGGCGGTGGCCTGATCCCAGCGAAGCTCCTGCAGGAAGGCGCCCAGGTCGGCGATGCCAAGGATCCTGGACTCGTTGCCAGGCTCCTGGACTCACGAGTAGATAACGTTATCGATAACGATTTGACAACCCGCCTTCGTGCTGCGAGAGTCCAGAAAGTCCGGAGTCTACGACGACGAGGAGTTCGGCGATGAAGACAACGGAATCACCCCTGAGGGTGGCTTGCTGCTCCGGTGCTGGACCTCGTGATCGGGGATGGTGACGGCGCGTCGCGACAACGAACACAGGCCGGCGCGCGGGTGTCAGCATCGAACCTCGACTCCCGCCGGGGTGCAATCTCCATCTCTTTCTGCTGCTCAACGAAGAGGACAGGTCTCATGAAGATAAGGAAGACCCTGGCGGTATCTGCCGCCCTGATGATGGGTGCTGCTGGGCTCACTGCCTGTGGTAGCAGCGGGGGAGGCACCACCGGTGGTGCAGCCAATGGCCCCGTGACGATGACCTTCTGGCACAACTCCACGACGGGTCCCGGCAAGACCTTCTGGGAGACGACGGTCGCCAGCTTCCAGAAGACCCACCCCAACGTGAAGATCACGGTCCAGCCGGTCCAGAACGAAGACCTTGACGGCAAGCTTCAGACGGCGCTCAACTCGGGAAGTGCACCGGATATCTTCTTGCAGCGTGGTGGCGGGAAGATGGCGGCCATGGTGGCGGCGGGCCAGGTCATGGACATCACGGGCTTGATCACGGCTGACACCAAGAAGGCCATCCCCGCGGGGTCGTTCAAGGCGGAGGAGCTCGACGGCAAGACCTACGCGATGCCGATCTCGATGCTGCCGGGCGGGCTCTTCTACAGCAAGGACCTGTTCCAGAAGGCGGGTATCACCGACAGCCCGAAGACTCTCGCCGACCTGAACGCCGCCGTGACGAAGCTCAAGGGTGCCGGTATCGACCCGATCGCCCTCGGGGCGAAGGACGCCTGGCCGGCCGCGCACTGGTTCTTCTTCTTTGCGCTGCGCGAGTGCAGTCCTGAAGCCCTCAACACGTCAGCGGTGAGCAAGACGTTCACCGACCCGTGCTGGCTGAAGGCCGGCCAGGATCTCGAGACGTTCGCCGGCACCACTCCGTACAACAAGGGCTTCCTCACCACTGCGGCCCAGCAGGGCGCGGGAAGTTCCGCAGGCCTGGTCGCCAACCACAAGTCGGCCATGGAGCTCATGGGTGCCTGGGACCCGGGAGTCATCGCCTCCCTCACCCCGGACCAGAAGCCACTTCCGGACCTGGGATGGTTCCCCTTCCCGACTGTCACGGGTGGACAGGGTGACCCGAAGGCGATCATGGCCGGCGTCGACGGCTACTCGTGCTCGGCGAAGGCGCCGAAGCCGGCGTGCAGCGACTTCCTGAACTACATAGCGACGGCGCCCGTCCAGCAGGCCTACTACAAGGCCTTCAATGCGCCGCCGGTGAACACCGAGGCACAGAAGGTCGTGACCGAGCCCTACCTCAAGTCGATCATGGATGCGTACAACTCCGCTCCGTACGTCTCGGTGTGGCTGGACACACTCTATGGGCAGAATGTCGGCAACGCTCTCAACGTCGGCGTGGTGGACCTGCTGGCCGGCAAGGGAGATGCCGCGGGGATCATCAAGGCGGCCAACAATGCCGCAGCCAAGGGTTAGTGCGCCACGCAGATGACTGAGTCCACGCGCGAGATCTCAGTGGTCTCGGAGCGCTCGCCCGTGATTCTCTCGGCGGACGGGGGCAGCACAACCGCTGTGCAACCCCCGTCCGGGGCGAGGCGACACCGACGCGGAATCGGCTGGGCCGCGCGTCTTGAGATCGCAGTCCTCTCGGGCCCGGCCATCATCATCTTCCTGGTCTTCGTGATCTTCCCCGTCGTGATGGCCGCGTACTACGGCTTCTACAACTGGAAGGGTTACGGGCAGCCGGTCGACTTCGTCGGGCTGAAGAACTACGTCACCATCGTCAACGACGGTCTGTTCCAGGACGCTCTGAAGCACAACGGGATGATCGTCGTGCTGTCACTGATCATGCAGGGGCCCGTCGCGATCGGCCTGGCGCTGCTGCTCAACAAGAAGATGCGCGGGAAGTCCGTGATCCGCGTGCTCCTCTTCGTCCCCTATGTGGTCTCCGAGGTCATCGTCGGCACCGGCTGGAGTCTGATGCTCCAGACCAATGGAGCTGTGAACGCTCTGCTGACGAACATCGGTCTGGGTGGATTGGCCCACGACTGGCTGTCGGACCCGAAGGTCGCGATCTGGTCGCTGATGGTGATCATCTCGTGGAAGTACATCGGGTTCGCGGTGCTCCTCTTTCTGGCTGGCCTCCAAGGTATTCCTGTGGAGCTGCACGAGGCGGCAGCGATCGACGGCGCCTCTTACTGGCAGATACAACGCCGGATCACTCTGCCGCTGTTGGGGCCGACCGTCCGGATCTGGGCGTTCCTGTCGATCATCGGCTCGCTGCAGCTCTTTGACCTCGTCTACATCATCTGGGGGCAGTACATCTCCTCGACCGCTGGTACATCCACGATGGCGACCTACATGGTGACGAACGGTCGCAACGCGGGTAACTACGGCTATGGCAATGCCGTGGCCGTCGTGCTGTTCCTCATCTCACTCGTCATTGCTCTCATCTATCAGCGCTTCGTCCTGCGCCGCGACACCGACGGCGCGCTCACGGAGGGGAACTGATGACTGCGAAGACTCTCGACACAGGCGCTCAGGTGACACGGTCCCGCAAGAAGTCCCGCAAGGGCGGCTGGGGCAACCCGACGCTCTACTTCCTCGCGCTCCTGCTGGTCGCCGCCATGCTCGCGCCCGTCGTGTACATCATCATCGGCGGATTCCGGTCGAACTCCGAGATCACGAACAGCCCGGCCGGGTTCCCGCACCCATGGGCCTTCGGCAATTACCTGGACGTCCTCAAAGGTGGGGTCTTCTGGCAGGAGGTGATGAACTCGATGATCTCTGCCGTCAGCACGACGGTGGGGGTCGTGGCCCTGGGTCTGATGGTCAGCTACGTCCTTGCCCGGTACCGATTCCGCGGGCGCGGTGCGATGTACACCTTGTTCGCGGCGGGCCTCATGTTCCCCATGACCGTCGCGATCACGCCGCTGTACATCATGATCAAGAGCCTCGGCCTGGTGAACACGCTGCCGGGGATCATCCTTCCGCAGATCGCCTTCGCCCTTCCGGTGACGATCATCATCCTCGTGCCGTTCCTGAGCGCGATCCCGAAGGAGATCGAGGAGGCCGCGTCGATCGACGGGTGCAGCCGCCTGGGATTCTTCGTGCGCATGGTGCTGCCGCTATCGGTCCCGGGCGTCGTGACGGTGGCGATCCTGGCCTTCATCGCCAGCTGGAACAGCTACCTGCTGCCGCTGTTCATCCTGAATGACCAGTCGACATACACCCTGCCGCTCGGCGTGCAGGCGTTCGCGTCGCAGTACTCGGTCGACACCGCCAAGGTCCTGGCGTTCACGTCATTGTCCATGATCCCGGCGCTGGTCTTCTTCAGCTTCTTCGAGCGGCGCATCGTCGGTGGGATGACTGGAGCTGTCAAAGGCTGAGGACCACACCCGCCGGGCGTGACTCGCCGAGCCGCAACCCAGGACCCCGGCTGCCATATAGAGGCCGCGCCAACGCGTCGTCATTCAGTATCACGTCGAAGGAGACAGGTCACGTGACCGTCGTTCCAGCCATGCCAAAGGTATCCGAGCGGGTCCGCGCGTTGCATGTGCGGATGACCCTCGAGGAGAAGCTCGCCCAGCTCGTCGGGTACTGGGTCGACCAGGGCGGTGAGGTGGTTGCCCCCATGCAAGGTGAGATGCCGTCCTCGGGCCGGCTGGAGGAGGCCACCGCCCACGGGATCGGTCACCTGACGCGCGTCTACGGCACCCGGCCGGTCGACCCCGTTGAGCGGGCCGCCTGGCTGTGGGGCGAGCAGCGGCGCCTGCGCACACAGACCAGGCTCGGCATCCCCGCGCTGGTCCACGAGGAGTGCCTGACCGGCCTCGCGGCCTGGCAGGCCGCGACGTTCCCCACCCCGCTCGCCTGGGGCGCTGCTTTCGACCCGGACCTGGTGCAGGAGATGGGCACGCTCATCGGCGCATCGATGCGCGAGCTGGGCATCCACCAGGGTCTTGCACCCGTGCTCGATGTGGTGCGCGACCCACGCTGGGGCCGCGTGGACGAGTGCATCGGTGAGGATCCGTACCTGGTCGGAACCGTCGGCACCGCCTACGTTCGCGGACTGCAGTCCGCGGGCGTGCACGCGACGTTGAAACACTTCGTCGGATACTCGGCCTCGCGGGCCGGCCGCAACCATGCCCCGGTGAGCGCCGGTCCGCGCGAGCTCGCGGACGTGCTGCTGCTGCCGTTCGAGATGGCGGTGCTCGACGGCGGGGTGCGTTCGGTCATGAACTCCTACTCTGCGGTGGACGGTGTACCGGTGGCCGCCAACCCCGCCTACCTGACCGAGCTGCTCCGCGAGCAATGGGGGTTCGACGGCGTGGTGGTCGCGGACTATTTTTCGGTGGCGTTCCTGCATGTCATGCAGGCCGTGGCAAAGGACCGCGGTGAGGCCGCCGCTCTGGCGCTGGCTGCGGGGATCGACATCGAGCTGCCGACCGGGGACACCTACCTGGAACCGCTCGCCGAGCTGGTGCGGGCAGGAGCGGTGGATGAAGCTCTCGTCGACCGGGCGGTGCTCAGGGCGCTGGCGCAGAAGGAGGAGCTTGGGCTGCTGGACGAGATGTTCGAAGGTGAGCCGCCGGCCAAGGTCGACCTCGACTCCCCGCGGCATCGCGACGTGGCGCGCAGCCTTGCCGAGGAGTCGGTGACGCTGCTCACCAACGACGGAGTGCTGCCGTTGTGCGGGCAGAACCGGCCCACGCCGGTGCGTATCGCCGTGCTCGGCCCGAACGCGGACCGCGCCGAGGCCCTGATGGGCTGCTACTCGTTCGCCAACCACGTCCTCGTTCACCACCCGGGGGTGCCGATGGGGTTCGCCATCCCCACGGTGCTGGAGGCGCTGCGTGCAGAGCTGTCCGGCGTGGACGTGCGATACGCCGCGGGCTGCGCCGTCGAAGGCAGCGACCGGTCCGGCTTCGCCGAGGCGGTCGCACTCGCCTCGGAAGCGGACGTTGCCGTGATCGTGGTCGGCGACCAGGCCGGCCTGTTTGGGCGGGGCACGGTCGGCGAGGGCAACGACACCGAGACGCTCGCCCTGCCCGGGGTTCAGCGCGAGCTGGTCGAAGCAGTGAGTGCCACCGGAATTCCGGTCGTCATGGTGCTGCTCACCGGGCGCCCCTACGCGATCGGGTGGGCGATCGAGGGATCTGCCGCGCCGGCTGCGGTGCTCCAGGCCTTCTTCCCGGGCGAAGAAGGCGGCCCCGCACTCGCCGGCGTGCTGTCCGGGCGGGTGAACCCGTCCGGCCGGCTACCGGTGACCATGCCCCGGTCGGCCGGCGCGCAGCCTTACTCGTACCTGCACTCGATCCTCGGCGGACCATCAGAGGTGACGAGCACCGGCAACACGCCGGTGCTGCCGTTCGGGCACGGGTTGTCCTACACCACCTTCACGCGCACCGATCTGGTCGCGGACGAGGACGTCGCCGCGGGTGGCACGTTCGCGGTGCAGGTACGCGTCCGCAACACCGGCCAGTGCACCGGTGCCGATGTGGTCCAGCTGTATGCCCGCGATGTGTATGCGAGCGTGACCCGGCCGGTCGCCCAGCTGCTCGGCTACCGGCGGGTGCGGCTGGAACCGGGGGAGTCGGCCGTGGTGCGTTTCCGGGTGCCCACCACGCGGCTGGCGTTCTCGGACCTCGATATGGTCCGAATCGTCGAGCCCGGTGTGGTCGAGCTATGGGTGGGCCCGTCGTGCGTCGAGAAGGAGACGGAGACGGCGACGGCGATCACGGTTGTCGGCCCCGTGCATCACGTCACGACAGCCGACCCCCGGCAGGTAGCCAGCGAGGTCCTGCCCGAGGTCCTTGTCCTGACCGCGTCTGAAGGCTGATCCCGTGCCGGGCTCCACCAGAGCAACCGTCATCGTCAACGTGGACATCCCGGGGCCGATCATCAGCCGCCACCTTTACGGGCACTTCGCCGAGCACCTGGGCCGGTGCGTCTACGGCGGGTTCTGGGTGGGCGAGGACTCCGCGGTCCCGAACGAGGGCGGTATCCGGCTCGACGTCGTGCAGGCGCTGCGCGAGCTGAGCATCCCGAACCTGCGCTGGCCGGGGGGTTGTTTTGCGGACGAGTACCACTGGCGCGATGGCGTCGGCCCCCGCGAGGACCGGCCTCGTATGGTCAACACCCATTGGGGCAACGTCGAGGAGAACAACCACTTCGGCACGCATGAGTTCATGGCGTTGTGCGCGATGCTCGGCGCGGAACCGTACATCTGCGGAAATGTCGGCTCAGGGAGCGTCCGCGAGATGAGTGAGTGGGTCGAGTACCTCACCAGGCCCGGGACCTCGCCGATGGCGGACCTGCGACGCGTTAACGGGCGGGACGAGCCGTGGCGGGTGCCGTTCTGGGGGATCGGCAACGAGCCCTGGGGCGGCGGGGGCCGGATGCGCGCCGAGAGGTACACCGACCTGGCCCGTCAGTACGCAACGTTCTGCCGGGACCACGGCGACAATACCCTCTACCGCGTCGCCGCCGGCGCCTCTGAGGACGACTACGCCTGGACCGAGGCCCTGATGCGGGCGGTCGACGAGCTGGCGCACGGGACGTTGCCCGCCCTGCCCTTCGAGGCCGTCTCGTTGCACTACTACACGATCGGTGGCACCTGGACCGCCAAGGGCAGCGCCGCCGGGTTCGACGACGACGACTACTGGCGGACGATTGTCGCGGCCCAGGCCATCGAGCCTCTCCTGCGAAGGCACATCGCGGTCATGGACCGGTACGACCCCGAGCGCAAGGTCGGTCTCGTCCTCGACGAGTGGGGCACCTGGTGGGACGTCGAGCCGGGGACCAACCCTGGGTTTCTCTTCCAGCAGAACACGATGCGGGACGCCCTTGTCGCCTCGCTGCACTTCGACGTGTTCCACCGGCTGGCCGATCGCCTCTCGATGGCCAACATCGCCCAGACGGTCAACGTCCTGCAGGCCATGGTGCTCACGGACGAGCAGACAGGTGTGCTGGTGCGGACGCCGACGTTCCACGTGTTCGAGATGAACAAGGTGCACCATGAAGCCACGGCTGTCCCTGTGCATGTGCGGGCACCGCAGGCGCAGCGGGAGGTCGCCGGTCGCACGGCGCCGACCATGTCGGCCTCGGCGAGCGTCCGTGACGGGCGCTGTCACGTGTCCCTGACAAACACCGACCTGGAGCACGAGGTCGTCGTCGACCTCGAGCTGCGGGGCGCCTCGCTGCCCGACGTGAGGGCGCGCGTGCTGGCGCCGCCGTCTGCCCGGTCGTTCAACAACGTGGAACACCCCGAGCAGGTCAGCCCGAGGCCGCTCGAAGTGGTGCGGACGGCGACCGGGGCGTGTTTTACACTCCCGCGGCACGCGTTCGCCATCGTGGAGGCGATGTGAGGTGGGAGAACTCGCACTTCACCAGACCCGGGCGGTTCAGACCCGCTGTGTCGTACCGTGCGGGCGCCGGTCAGGAAGACCCTAGGGGCGAAGACGCGGCCACGTCAGCCGCGTCACGACGCGGCGCGCTCCTTGAGCAGCAGGTAGGGGCGCATGTTGGCCGCGGCCGCATCCCAGACGCCGTTGATGTCTTCGGTGCGGCTCGGCTTGAAGTCGAAGTGGCGCGGCCCGTGTTAGGTCTGGCCACCATCCGGGCCACTGCGACCAACCCCGTGCTGCCCTCCAGGATCCGGGCATCTGCCGGGTCGCCACGCGCAACAGCCGGCGACGAGCTCCCCTTCAGGCGTTGGCAGGTTCGACTAGCAACGCTCTGAGCGGGACTCATAGCGCGCGGCAGGAACCGCGAAGAACGAGCTTGGTAGGCAGTTGCCGGTGAGGGTCATCGATCGGTGTTCCATTGATCAGGTCGATGAGGAACTTCATTGCCTCGAAGCCCATCTGCTGGATGGGCTGGTTGATCGTCGTCAGCGGCGGCGTGCTGAGAGCAGACTCGGGCACGTTGTCAAAGCCGATCACTGAGAGGCTCTCGGGCACGCTCACGCCCAGCGACCGGGCCACGTCCATCGTCCGGATCGCGGAAAGATCGTTCGCCGCGAAGACCGCGGTGGGCGGGTCGGCCATCGTCAGGAGCTCGTGGGCGGGAAGGTCAGCGGTCTCCTCCCGGTATCCACCGACGCGGATGAGCGCGGGATCGAGCGCTATCCCAGCGTCGTCCAGCGCCTGGCGGTAGCCCTGCTCGCGAAGCCGGGAGGACTCGAGGTCCGGTCGCCCGCCGAGGAAGCCGATGCGGCGGTGACCGAGCCCGATCAGGTAGGTGGTGGCCGTGATGGCGCCGGCGAGGCTGTCGCAGTCCACCGTGGGCACGCCGGACGGACCGGTGTGCGGGTCCACTGCGACGACTGGGATGCCGTACCCGGCGTCCACCACCGAGGGGGTCACCAGGATCGCGCCGTCGATCAGGGTGCCGCTGAGCCTGGAGAGGTAGCGCCGCTCCCAACCCGCGTTCCCGCCGGTCCGACCGCCGCCGGAGTAGGCCAGCAGCTCGTACCCGCTGCCGCCGACCGCCTTCGACATCCCCTTCAGCAGCTCGGTGCTGAAGGGCTCGAACTCGGCCACCAGGACACCGATGACGTTGGTCCGGTGCGAGCGCAGGCTGCGTGCCACGAGGCTGGACTCGTAGCCCAGCCGATCAATGACCTCCTGCACCTTTGCGGTGGTTGTCAGGGCGACCCCATAGCGCCCGTTCAAGACCTTGGAGACGGTGGCGATCGACACTCCCGCCTCGCTGGCAACGTCGTTGATGGTCGTGCGTCCCTGATGTCTCACGCCCACGACACTATCAAATTCGTCGATAACGTTATCGATATCGCTTGAATCGGGTCAGCCCTTAGTCAAAGCCGTCGTGGACGACCTCGCACCTTCCCGTCTGAGCAGGACCCCCTGACTGACCCTGCGGATCTTGGACACCGAGGTGTCGCCATGATGGTCCTCAGGGCCGATAGAGCCTGTGCTGTATCCAGGCAACGATGAGGACATCTGAGATGAAGTACACCCACCTGGGCCGTTCCGGTCTGTCCGTATCCCGGCTGTGCCTGGGTACGATGAACTTCGGCCCGCAGACCGAGGAGTCCGTTGCGCACTCGATCATGGACTCCGCCCAGGCGTCCGGGATCAACTTCTTTGATACGGCCAATGTGTATGGCGGAACGGAGCACCGCGGCTGGACAGAGGAGATCCTCGGTCGCTGGTTTGCCAGGGGCGACGGGCGACGTGAGAAGACGGTGCTGGCTACCAAGCTCTACGGTGGCATGACCGACCGGCCCAACGAGAGCAAGCTCTCGGCGCTGAACATCCGCCGTGCTCTGGACGCCAGCCTGAAACGCCTCCAGACGGACTACATCGATCTTTACCAGTTTCACCACGTCGACCGCGACACCCCATGGGACGAGATCTGGCAGGCCGTCGAGGTCGCCGTGCAGCAGGGCAAGATCCTCTACTCCGGCAGCAGCAACTTCGCCGGCTGGCACATCGCCCAGGCACAGGCTGCCGCGGCACGGCGCAGCTACTCGGGCCTGGTCAGCGAGCAGTCCATCTACAACCTGCTCACCCGCGACATTGAGCTGGAGGTCATCCCGGCCGCGCAGGGCTTTGGTCTGGGCATCCTCCCGTGGTCGCCGCTGAACGGCGGGTTGCTCGGCGGGGTGCTGAAGAAGGAAGCCGAGGGCGTTCGCCGGGTCGAAGGCAGGGCGGTGGAAGCCTTGCAGACGCATCGGGCCCAAATTCAGCAGTACGAAGACCTGGCAGACGAGCTGCGCCTTGAGCCGGGCGCGGTCGGGCTCGCCTGGTTGCTGGCGCAGCCCGCCGTGACTGCCCCCATCATTGGTCCCCGGACCCAGGAGCATCTCGACCTGGCGGTGAGGGCTCTGGACGTCGACCTGGACGCGGAGTCGCTGAACCGGCTGGATGAGATCTTCCCCGGGCATCAGAGCGCGCCCGAGGACTACGCGTGGTGACGCGCGCGGACCCCCTGGCGACCGCAGGTTCGCGCAGTTGTGCCCTGCGGGTCCTGTTCATCGGTGGCACCGGCGTCATCAGCTCTGCTGCGGCGCGGCGCGTGGTCGCTGTCGGGCACCGGCTGACCATTCTCAACCGCGGCCGCGAGAGCCTTCACCCCCTTCCTGACAATGCCGAGGTGCTCACCGCTGACATCCGCGATGTTGCCTCGGTGCGGGCCGCGCTGGGTGAGCGGACGTTCGACGTGGTGGTGGACTTCGTCGCCTTCACGGCCGATCACGTGGCGGCCGACATAGAGCTCTTCTCCGGCCGGACGGGACAGTACGTCTTCATCAGCTCAGCCTCGGCGTACCAGAAACCGCCGGCCCGGCTGCCCATTCTCGAGTCAACGCCCCTGCGGAACCCGTTCTGGCAGTACTCGCGAGACAAGATCGCTTGCGAGGACCTGCTGGTCCGGGCGTACCGCGAGCGAGGGTTCCCCGTCACCGTTGTCCGGCCCTCCCATACCTATGACCGGACCGCGATCCCACTCACCGGGGGCTGGACGGACGTCGCGCGCATGCGGGCAGGCAAGCCGGTGGTGGTTCACGGTGACGGCACCTCGTTGTGGACGCTGACCCATAGCAGCGACTTCGCCAAGGCCTTTGTCGGGCTGCTCGGGCTTCCGCAGGCGGTCGGGGACAGCTTCACGATCACCTCGGACGAGTACCTCCCGTGGAACAGGATCTACGAGCTGTTTGCCGAGGCCGCGGGGGCACCGGCTCCGCAACTGGTTCACATTGCCTCTGACACCATCGCCGCCGCGGCCCCTGACCTCGGGCCATCGCTGCTGGGAGACAAGTCCCATTCAGTGGTCTTTGACAACAGCAAGGTCAAGGCGTTGGTGCCGGAGTTCATCTGCACGACTCCCCTAGCTCTCGGTGTACGCGAGATCCTCGCCTGGTTTGACTCGAACCCCGACCGGCAAATAGTTGACAAGGGTCTCAACGCGACCTTTGACCAGCTGATCGCAGCAGCAGGTCCGTTGTCGGCCTCTGGCTGACGGCGGGCGGTGCCGTTCCAGACTGATGCCGGTCTTGGTGCCGGGCTCACGGAGTGCCTCTGCGCCCTCCGGCTCTGGCGAGCAGCATCACTTCCTGCCAAGCGAGAACCTGGAGATGACGAATGGGCACGACAGATCCAGATGAGGAGCTGGAGACTGATGAGTCCGGCCGCGTGCCAGCAACGGACGTGAGGTCTGTCCAGAGACCTGGCTAGCGTTGAAGGGGTGCGTGGATGATGGTCGACGCGCTGGTGGCCCAGCCCTGGACAGCGAGGGACAACCCCAGGAAGGACGCGGCGGTGACGGCAAAAACGAGAAGGGTCAGGACCACTGCGAAGAGGAGATACAGGACGACTCGCGGTGCAGTCTTCACGGCGTTGAAGAACATGCGCACACCGTAGGACGTCAGAGTCTGGAGCACCAGATCATCCGCGGATGATCCTTACGGGGCTGCAAGCATGAGGGCCGCGTGCTGGTTTGTGGTCGATCGGTAGGCTGGTCTTCGTGACCGAAGACGCCCATCCCCTGCCGAGCCCGCCCACCAAGCCCACCGTGGCTTCAAACAAGACCCGCATCCTTGTTGCCGAGGACGAGGCGCTGATCCGGCTGGACCTCGCCGAGATGCTGATCGAGGCGGGCTATGACGTTGTCGGTCAGGCCAGTAACGGTGAACAGGCCGTTACCCTCAGCCGCGAGCTCCGGCCTGACCTGGTGCTGATGGACGTCAAGATGCCGGTCCTTGATGGCATCAGCGCGGCCGAGCAGATCGGCGAGGAGCGGATCGCGCCGGTGGTCATGCTCACCGCCTTCAGCCAGAAAGAGCTCGTTGAGCGGGCCCGCGATGCCGGGGTCATGGCGTACATCATCAAGCCGTTCACGGCTGCGGACCTGGACCCGGCCATCAGTATCGCGCGCTCACGCTGGGTCGAGATGCACGCGCTCGAGGCTGAGATCGCGGATCTGGGGGAGCGGTTCGAGACCCGCAAGATCGTGGACCGGGCCAAGGGCGTGCTGATGGCCCGGCTGATGATTACCGAACCCGAGGCGTTCAGCTGGATCCAGAAGACGGCCATGGATCGCCGCCTGGGGATGCGTGAAGTGGCAGCCACGGTGGTTGCCGGCATGGCCGGGGGGTCGTCAGGCTCCTGAGCGCGACGGGCCTTCCGCTAGCGCAGCAGCACCACGAGCTGGGTCAGCAGGGGCGCCACGATCAGCGCCGGTAACAGGTCGCCGACCGGGATCTCGCGGATCCGCAGCAGCCGCAGGGAGATGCCCACCAGCAGCAGTCCTCCGGTCGCGGTCAGGGCCGCTATGTGCGCGTCCGGCAGCATGGAGCCCAGAAGCACGCCCAGGAGGGTCAGCAGCCCCTGCACGAGGGCGACGGACAGGGCGGAGAACAGCACGCCGACGCCGAAGGACGACGCGAACGCGATAGCGGCGAACCCGTCCAGCACGGCCTTCAGGCTCAGCTGGTCGATGCCCTGGCCCAGACCGTCCGACAGTGAGCCGAGGATGGTGAGCGGTCCGACGCAGAACAGCAGCGAGGCGCTCAGCCAGCCCTCGATGAAGCGTTCACGGGCTTCATGCCCCTGCCCGGCCTCCTTGGCACCGACCAGCCGCGGGCGAGCGGCCAGCCGGGCCTGGATGACGCCCGCGAGACCCTCCAGACGGCCCTCGATCCGCAGCATCGACCCGGTGATACCGCCGATCAGGAGGCTGCCGAGCACGATCAGGATCGGGGCGCCCACGCCGACCGCCGAGGTCAGCGACCGGTCGGTCACCGAGAAGGCCATCAGGCCCGCCATCAGCAGGGTTGTCAGCCCCAGGCAGTCGGTGACCACCCACCGGGTGCGGTCGGGGAGCCGGTGGCCGACCGCCATTCCGAGCAGTGACCCGATGACGATCGCCGCGACGTTGATGACGGTCCCGAGGCCCGGGAAGGCGCTGTTCATGGAGGTGTCCCGCGGTCAGGGGCGCAGAGGCACTGTCAGGCGCCCGGCGGTGTCGGACGGATCAGGCAGGTGATCCGGGAGGTGCAGATGCGGTGGCCGTCGTCGTCGGTGATCAGGACGTCGTAGGTCGCCAGCGTCCTGCCCAGCGACAGCGCGGTCGCAACGCCCGTGACGAACCCGGCCCGGGCGGCCCGGTGGTGGGTGGCGTTGATCTCGATGCCCACCGCGATCTGCCCCGGTCCGGCGTGCATCATGGCCGCGACGGAGCCCAGGGTCTCGGCCAGCACCACGCTCGCGCCACCGTGCAGCAGCCCGAACGGCTGGGTGTTGCCGGCGACCGGCATCCGGCCAACGACCCGCTGTGCCGTCACCTCGGTGAACTCGATCCCCATCTTCTCCCCGAGGGTGCCGCCGTTCATCAGGCTGAGCCGGTCAAGAAACTGATCTTGCGTGTCGCCCATCAAGGTCGCCTGTCTGTGAGTCGGTCTCCGGGGGCCTAGGCTGCCACGTGTGAGCCGACTACTGCTGATCGACGGTCATTCGATGGCTTACCGGGCCTTCTTTGCGTTGCCGAAGGAGAACTTCTCCACCAGCACCGGCCAGTTCACCAACGCGGTCTACGGCTTCACGTCGATGCTGATCAACGTCCTTCGTGACGAGGCGCCGACCCATGTCGGGGTGGCCTTCGACATTAGCCGCAAGACGTTCCGGATGGCCGAGTACGCCGAGTACAAAGCGGGCCGATCAGCGACACCTGACGAGTTCAACGGCCAGATCTCGCTGGTCCACGAGGTGCTCGGCGCCCTGCGGATCCCCTTCATCCAGGTCGAGGGCTTCGAGGCCGACGACGTGCTGGCGACACTGACGACGGCGGCCATCGAGGGGGCCGGCATCGACGAGGTGCTGATCTGCTCGGGCGACCGCGATGCGTTCCAGCTGGTCAACGACCAGGTCACCGTGCTGTATCCGGTCAAGGGGGTCTCCGAGCTGGCCCGGATGACCCCGGCTGCCGTGGAGGCCAAGTACGGACTCCCGCCACGGCTGTACAGCGACCTCGCCGCCCTGGTCGGTGAGTCGTCCGACAACCTGCCCGGAGTCCCCGGCGTCGGCCCCAAGACGGCTGCCAAGTGGATCAGGGAGTACGGCGATCTCACCGGCGTGGTGGCCCATGTCAGCGAGATCAAGGGTAAGGCGGGGGAGTCGCTTCGCGAGCACCTCGACGACGTCCTGCGCAACCGCCACCTGAACCAGCTCATCCACGACGTCGTCCTGGATGTCACGGTGGACGACCTCGAACGCCAGTCGTGGGACCGCGAAGAGGTGCACAAGGTCTTCGACGGCCTGGAGTTCCGGGTGCTGAGGGACCGGCTCTTCGCCACCCTGGAGGCCGTTGAGGTGGAAGCGGACTCAGGCTTCGACCTGGACGGCGCGGTGCTGGCGCCCGGGCAGGTGCCGGCCTGGCTGGCCGAGCACGCTCCAGCCGGGTCGCGGGTCGGCGTCCATGTCGATGGGCGCTGGGCGCGGGGGACCGGCGACGCCCGGGCGCTGGCCATCGCGACCGGGACCGGCGTGGCGGCATACATCGACCTGGTCGACCTCGACCCTGCGGCTGAGGGCGCCGTCGCCGCCTGGCTGGGCGACCCTGACCGGACCAAGGCGATGCACGATGCCAAGGGGCCGATCCAGGCCCTGGCCGCGCGGGGCCTGACGCTGGCCGGGCTGACCAGTGACACGGCGTTGTCGGCTTATCTGGTCCGGCCGGACCAGCGTTCGTACGACCTGGCCGACCTGGTCCTGCGCCACCTCACCCGTGAGCTGCGCAACGACACCGACAACGGCGGGCAGGGGCTGCTGGACTTCAGCGCCGACGGCGAGGCCGAGGCGCAGACTGCGATGATCCGGGCCCGGGCCGTCCTCGACCTGGCCACCGCCCTCGACGTCCAGCTGGAGGAGACCGGAGGCGCCTCCCTGCTGGCTCAGATCGAGCTGCCGCTGGTGGACGTGCTGGCCGCGATGGAGCGGGTCGGGATCGCTGCGGACGTGCCGGCCATGGAGGCGCTCGAGGCTGACTTCGCCGACAAGGTGCGTCAGGCGCAGGGCGATGCCTACAACGCGATCGGTGGTGAGCAGATCAACCTGGGCTCGCCCAAGCAGCTGCAGGTCGTGCTCTTCGAGACGCTGGGCATGCCCAAGACCAAGAAGACCAAGACGGGCTACACGACCGACGCCGACGCCCTGAGCGATCTGTACGACAAGACGGGGCACGCCTTCCTCGAGGCGCTGTTACGCCATCGCGACGCCACCCGGCTGCGGCAGACCATCAAGGGCCTGCTGGACTCCGTGGCGGACGACGGCCGCATCCACACGACCTACCAGCAGACGATCGCCGCCACCGGACGCCTGTCGTCGACGGACCCGAACCTGCAGAACATACCGATCCGCACCGAGGAGGGCCGCCGGATCCGCGAGGTCTTCGTGGTCGGGCAGGGGTTCGAGTCGCTGATGTCCGCCGACTACAGCCAGATCGAGATGCGGATCATGGCCCATCTGTCCGGCGACGAGGGGCTGATCCAGGCGTTCCGGTCAGGGGAGGACCTGCATCGTTTCGTCGGCTCGAGGGTCTTCGGGGTCTCGCCGGCGGAGGTCACCCCGCAGATGCGCTCCAAGATCAAGGCCATGTCCTATGGCCTGGCCTACGGCCTCTCGGCGTTCGGGCTCTCCAAACAGCTGCTGATCCCGACCGGCGAGGCAGCGACCCTGATGGAGGAGTACTTCACCCGGTTCGGCGGGGTACGCGACTACCTGCAGAACGTGGTCGCTCAGGCAGGCAAGACCGGATACACCGAGACGATGCTGGGCCGCCGGCGCTACCTTCCGGACCTGACCTCGGACAACCGTCAGCGGCGTGAGGCGGCCGAGCGGATGGCGTTGAACGCCCCGATCCAGGGCTCGGCGGCCGACATCATCAAGCTCGCCATGCTGCGGGTCGACACTGCGCTGCGCGAGACCGGCTCACAGTCGCGGGTCCTTCTCCAGGTGCACGACGAGCTTGTCCTGGAGATCGCGTCCGGCGAGCGCGCCTCCGTCGAGGCGCTGGTCCGCAAGGAGATGGGCGCCGCCATCGAGATGGACGTCCCGCTGGAGGTCAGTGTCGGGGTCGGCGGGTCCTGGCACGACGCAGTCCACTGATGTTCCGGTGGCCTGCCGCCGGGTCCCGGACCGGCACCTCCCCAGCGCGAGGTGCCTTCCTGGTCGGCCTGGCGGTCACCGTGGCTCTGACGGGGGTGCTGATCTGGGGAGCCCTGGCCCCGGGATACCTGCTGTACCGCGACTTCGTGACGGTGCCGGTGCCGGTGCTCAACGCTGCGGCTCTCGGCGCGGGGGGCGCGCCGCGTGCCGTCCCCCTGGACCTCGTGACAGCCGCAGCGTCCTGGCTCGTCCCGTCCTGGCTCGTCCAGAAGATCCTGCTGGTCGCACCGCTCCTGCTCGCGGGCTCCGGTGTGTCCTTCGTGCTGCGCCATCGAGGGTCTGCGGCCACCATCGTCGGTTCGGCGCTGGCGGTCTGGAACCCCTACGTCGCGGAGCGGCTGCTGCTGGGCCAGTCGCCGACGCTGCTCGGCTACGCGATGATCCCGTGGCTGTTCGCCGCCGTTCGCGCGCAGCGGCCCCGGGGGCGGCGGATCGCGCTCGTCGCCCTTGCCGCCGCACCGGCGGCCCTGACCCCGGTCGGCGCCGTGATGGCGCTGGTCACGGTCGTCGTTGCCTCCGCCACCCTGGCCCGGCCGGCTCAGGCCAGGTCAGGGCGGGGGGTCCTCGCGGAGGTGGGGCTGCTGAGCCTGCCCGTGCTCGTGCTCTGCCTGCCGTGGATCGTGGCCGGCCTGCGTGATCCGGCCCGGGGGGCGACCTCCTCGGGGGCGACTGCCTTTGCTGTTGCCCCGGACTCACCTCTCGGCGTGGTCGGATCAGTCCTGACCCTGGGCGGTGTCTGGGCGCCGGGTGCCCACCTCGCCTCACGAGCCACCGCGCCGGCTCTGATCGCCGAGCTCGCCCTGGTGGTCGTCGCGATCGGCTCCTGGTGGGGTCTGCGCAAAGACCCGCGGCGGCGACCGGCGGCTGACCTGGCCCTCGCGGCGTACGCCCTCGTGGCGTGTCTCGTCCTTCTATTCGCCGGGCCGGCGTTGCCGCTGTGGCGCTCCGCCCAGTTGGTGCCGGGCGTCGCGATCTTTCGGGACACGCATCGGCTGCTGGGCTTCGCGGCGATGTCACTCGCCCTGCTGTGCGGTATGGGGGCCGCTCAGGCGGCCCAGGCCCTGGCGAGGCTGGGCGGGGCTCGCAGGTGGCTGCCTTCAGCGGCGGTCGTGGTGGCCGTGGCCGGACTCGGTCTCCTGTCCGCTCCCGACCTGGCGGCCCGGCTCAGCGTGGTCCTGCGGCCGGTCAGCTTCCCGGAGCAGTGGGCGCAGGTGGTCGCCACGGTGGATGGCCCGGCACCTGGCGGCTCCAGCGCCGACGGCTCGGTGCTGATCCTGCCATGGCAGCCGTTTCGACAGACTCCGTGGGCGCGGTCGCAGCCCTTCCTGGACCCTTTGCCGAGAGCGCTGACAACTGGGGTCGTGAGCGCTCGTGACCTGCTGGTCAGGCGGGGAGAGCGCGCGGTCTGGGTTGGTGGTGAGGACCCGTCGCAGGCGCAGCAGTGGCGACGGGGCCGGGTTGACAGCGCTGAGCTTCGCCGGCTCAAGGTGAGCTGGCTGGTCGAGTGGCTGGATTCTCCGGGAGCCTTGCCGACCGGCCACCAGGGGATGACCAGGGTGCTTGACGGCGCGCAGTGGCGGGTGTGGAAGGTGAACTGAGCGCTTCCTGCCCTTTGGCCTCGATACCCGCCGTGAGATCGGTTACGATCCGAGCACAACTTCTTGGAGGACCCGATGCCGAAGCTCCGCCGTTCTGACGACCAGGGTTTTATTGTGTCATCGCTCATCGTGGCGATACTCAGCGTGCTGCTCGGTGGGGGCGTGGCCGCTCTCGCCGCGAAGTCAGTGGTCAACAGCTATCAGTCCACCGACAAGGTGGCCGTTCAGACTGGTCCCGGCAGCCCGATCGACCCCAGCAAGGTCATCACCTACGGCGGCTGACTGGCCATCCCGGCCTAGGTGAACCTGCGAGATGGCTCCCAGCGGAGACTGACGCGATGGTTCTCGGGTGTGCGGAGAGCTCTCGGATGTGCGCAGGGCGCTAGGCGTGCGGTGCCACCGTCGACGCGGCATCGGTGTGCGCGTTTGGCTCTTCGTGGCGGGCAACCTGCAGCAGCAGACTCTCCCAGCTTGAGATTGCCCCTTCCCAGGTGAACTGTTGCGCGTACTCGCGGGCCGCGGCGCCCAGCTTCTCGCGCAGCGGCCCGTCTGACAACATCCTCGAGACGCTGGCTGTCATCGCATCGTGATCGTGCACGAGCAGACCGGTCAGCCCATCCTCGATGGACTCCGAGAGCCCGCCGGCTCCGTGGTAGGCCACTGTGGGGACCCCGTGGCTCCCTGCCTCCACGACGTTCAGACCCCAGCCCTCCTTGATGCTGGGCGCCAGGGCGACCCAGGCCCCGGCCAGCTCGGCGTGCTTCTGCTCCTCCGAGATGAAGCCGAGAAGGTCAACCCGGTCCGAGACGCCGCACGCCACGGCATGCGCAGCGATGGTGGGGGCCCACCATCCGTCCCCGATGATGCGCAGTCGCAGATCCGGGTGCGACTCTGCCAGCTTGACCAGCACGTCAATGGCGTGCTCGACCCGCTTGTGCGGCACGAGGCGGCCGAGGACCACTACCGTCGGACGAGGTGATCTGGACACCCCCGTGGACAGCGGCTTGTCGGTGCCATTGTGGATGACGGCGATGTGGCCCGGGTCGACGCCGAGCTCGGCGAGCTCGTCCTTGGTACGACCTGATACCGCAACGTACTGACGACCGCGGTAGACCCGGGGAGACAACCTGGACTCGATTCCCCAGCCGATCCTGGCGACCACCGGGCCGAAGACGACCGGCCACTGCTCCTTGTGAACGTGATGCACCAGTGAGATCACGGGGGTCTTCGTCGCCAGTGGTGACAAGAAGGGCAGCCCGTTCTGGACGTCGACCACGACGTCGAACGGGCTCTCGGTTCGCTCGAGCAGTCGAACTCCGCGCAGTGCCTGCGGGTAGACCCCGACCCTGCCGCCCCGACGCCGGAGGCGCACGCCGTGGACCGTCTCATCTCTGGGCGCTAGTCCGTGGTCGGCGCACAGGAACGTCACCGAGTGACCGCGCTCCACCAGCCCCGTGGCGATATTGACGGCATAGCGCTCTGCGCCCCCGCCCTCAGGGTGCGTGAGGTCGCGCCAGTTCAGGATCGCGATGCGCACGTGTACTCCGGGGGCTCGGGTGAAATCCGATTGTTACCGCAGGGTAGCCGGGTTAGGGTTCGAAAGTGAGTCGGACGCGCGACACGTTGCACCGGTCGCCGCCCTCGGCCACCGGGCTTCCCCCGATGGGCTCCCTGCGCCGGTCCGTTGACCTGTTCCGGGCGTTCCGCGTCGAGCAGTCGGATCCCGACAGGTTCTACTCCCTGCTCGCGGCCGACTCGGTCCGCGAGGCCTCGCGGTGGTGCGGGCTCAACGGCGCGCTCGTCCTGGACGTCGGGGGCGGCCCGGGGTACTTCGCGGACGCCTTCGGCGCTGCCGGAGCGTCCTACGCCGGTGTCGACCCGGATGTCGGTGAGCTGACGGCGCGGGGCGAGGCTGGCACCAACACGGTCCGGGCGTCGGGGCTGCGGCTGCCGTTTGCCGATGGCAGCTTCGACCTGACCTACTCCAGCAACGTCCTGGAGCACGTCCCGGACCCTGAGGCCATGGCGAGGGAGATGGTACGGGTCACGAAACGGGGCGGAACGGTCCTGATCTCCTGGACGCCGTGGCTCTCCCCCTGGGGCGGGCACGAGACCGCACCATGGCACTACCTCGGTGGCCACTTTGCCGCTGATCGTTACGCCGAGCGGCATGGGCACCGGCCCAAGAACGACTTCGGCCGGTCGTTGTTCGCCTGTTCAGTCGGCAGGCTGAGCCGGTGGGCAAAGGGCGCCGAGGCAGCGGGGGATGTGGTGGTCGTCGCCAGGCTGCCGCGCTATCACCCCTCGTGGGCACGCTGGGTGATCAGGGTGCCCGGGCTGCGTGAGGTGGTCAGCTGGAACGCCGTGCTGGTTCTGGTCCGGGGATGAACGCCGCGCCGGCCAGCCAGCCCACCCGCCAGCCCACCGGTGCGGTGGTATGGCGATCAAGAGTCGTCGTCCTGTGCATCGCCTTGACGGCCCTGTGTTTTCACCAGTCGCCAGGTCTGATCGTGCCGGATACGAAGCTCGACCTGACCGCGAACCCCGGCGGATTCCTCCTGCGATCCCTCCACCTGTGGGATCCGCAGGGCGCCTTCGGGCAGCTGCAGAACCAGGCCTACGGATACCTGCTTCCGATGGGGCCGTTCCACTGGCTGCTGGCCTCGGCGGGCATCCCCTCGTGGGTCATCCAGAGGCTGTGGTGGTCGCTGATCCTGTGTGTCGCCTTCGTGGGTGCCTGGCGGCTCGTCCGTGCGCTGGGGGTCGGCGTGCAGTGGGCGCAGATCACGGTGGCGCTCCTGTACGCGGTGAGCCCGCGGATGCTGTCCGAGGTCGCCATCACCTCGGTCGAGGTGTGGCCGATGGCCATGGCACCGTGGGTCCTGCTGCCCCTGGTCATCCCGGCCCCTCGTTCGTGGCTGTGGCGAGTCAGCCGTTCGGCCCTGGCCTTTGCCCTGATCGGCGGCGTGAACGCCGTGGCGACCGGAGCGGCGCTCATCCTGCCGGCGTTGTGGTTCCTCACCCGGCGATGGGAGCGGCGCACGGTGCTGGCCGGGCTCACCTGGCTCGCCCTGGTGACGGCGGTGTCGCTGTGGTGGTTCCTGCCGCTGGTGCAGCTCGGCAGGTACAGCCCGCCGTTCCTGGACTGGATCGAGGACGCGGCCGTAACGACCGGGACGGCCAGCGTCTTCGAGTCGTTCCGCGGCACCTCGCCCTGGCTGGGCTTCCTGTCCGGTCAGGCGGGGCCCTCCTGGCCGGCGGCCTGGCTACTGCTGACCCAGCCGCTGCTCATCTTGGGGACGGTGCTCGTCGCGGTCGCCGGGCTCGTCGGTCTGTCCCTGCGCTCGACCCCGCATCGGCGGTTCCTGGCGATCGCGACGGTCGTCGGGCTGCTGCTGCTGACGCTGGGTCATTCGGGTGCAGCGGGCTCGCCCCTGGCCGGCCCCCTCCAGGAGCTGCTCGACGGCCCGCTGGCCCCTCTTCGCAACACGCACAAGTTCGAGCTGGTCCTGCGACTTCCTCTGATGCTCGCCGCTGCCCAGGCGCTGACGCTGGGGGGTGCGCAGCTTCGGAGCATGCGGGTGCCCCGTCTCCTGCCGCCGGTGCTGGTGACCAGCCTGGTGATTCTGGTCGCCTCGCCGGCGATCGTGGGTGGCCTGGCACGCCCCGACGGCTATGCCGCCATCCCCGCGCACTGGTACCAGGCCGCTACCTGGCTTGACCGCCAAAGCTCTGCGGGCACGGTGCTCGTGGTCCCGGCATCATCGTTCGCGGACTTCTCCTGGGGCTCGACGAGGGACGAACCGCTGCAGGCCCTGATGCGTCGGCCCTTCGCGGTACGGGATGCCGTGCCGCTGGGATCGGCCGGAACGACCAGGCTGCTGGACGAGATACAGCGTCAACTGGGTCAGGGCGCGGGCGGCCCGGCGCTTCGTTCCCTGCTCGCGAGCGCCGGTGTCCGGTTCGTCGTCGTCCGCAACGACCTTCGTCTGGATGCGCAGGGGGACACGTCGATCGCGCTCCATCAGGCTCTGGCCGAGTCGGGGATCGGGCGGGTCGCCGAGTTCGGCCCCCCTGCTGGTAGCCAGGGGGACAACCTGACCCGCACGGTCGACGAGCGGACGCTGGTGCCGTACCCCAGCGTCGAGATCTTCGACGTCGGTGCGACGCATGAGGCGAGCGTCGTGCCCCGCTCTCGGCTGGTCGCCGCCACCGGCGGGCCTGAGGACCTGGCAGGGATCGCCGGACTGTATGGCGTGGACGGTGCGGCGGTGCTTGGTTCAGACGTCCTCGGTCACCAGGACCTCCTGGCGGCAGCGCCACGCGTCCTGACCGACGGCCAGCGAAGGCGCGAGGTCTTCTTCGGCCGCTCGACCCACAACACCTCGCAGGTGCTGGCCGCCGGCGAACCCGGTCGTCAGCAACGCCGCTCTCTTGACTACGTCTCGGATCCCGGTGCCGGTGTCACGACGCTGAGCTGGGACGGGGTCGACAGCGTCCAGGCGTCGTCGTCTGCCTCCGACGCGAACGCGAGCCTGCGTCTGGGGACGGCCTACTCGCCTGCTGCCGCAGTCGACGGCGACCCGGACACCCGGTGGGTCTCCGGGCACTTCGGCCAGGCCATCGGTGAGTGGCTCGAGGTCAGGCTCAGCAATCCGGTCGATGTCAGCACCATCGCGCTTGACCTCTCGACCCAGACGCCGGTCGGTGCCCGGGCACAGTCTGTCGCGATCACCACGGACCGCGGCACCCGCTCAGGCACGGTGGACGGTTCAGGGCGCGTTCAGACGCTGCTGACTCCAGCAGGGCCCACCCGCAGGGTCCGGGTGACAGTGACCTCCTTGTCCGGGGGGCCGGTGAACGGATTCTCGATCGCCGAGCTGAGGATTGCCGGGGTCACGCCCGTGGCGAGTCTCCTGCTTCCCGCATCGAGCGGCTCCGGCGTGGATGCCATCGTCCTGCGGGATCAGATCCCCGGCCGCACGGCGTGCCTGCATGTGGGTGACCGGCCGCTGTGCCGGGCCTCAGCTGCTCTGGCCAGCGAGGAGTCGTCCGGTATGCGGCGCCTGTTCAGCATCCCGGCGGACCGGACCTACGCGTTCAGCGGCGAGGTTCTTCCTCGCGACGGCGGCGCGCTGGAGCGGCTTCTCGCCGACCCGGGGGCGATCGCCGCGTCAGCCTCATCGCGTGCCGTCAGCGCCCCGGAAGGCAGGCCGGGGGCAGCCGTTGACAAGAACCTGTCCACAGGGTGGGTTGCGTCCCCGGATGACCCGGCTCCCTTGCTGAGGCTCAGCTGGCCATCGGGTCGGCGCGTGGAGGGCCTCCAGCTACAGACCGACCAGTACCTCGCAGCGTCGCGCCCGGCTCGAGTCACCGTGGCGTTCGCCACGGGCGAGCCGGTCAGCGCCGCGGTGAACGACGAGGGCTACGTGCGGTTCCCTCCCCGGCTGGCCCGGACCCTGGACATCCGTCTGGAGAAGAGCGCGGGGGTGACCAACACCGACTCCGCCACCGGACTGCAACGCACGCTGCCGGTGGGCGTCTCAGAGGTGCGAGTACTGGGGGCGGACGACCTGCGCAGACCGGTGAACCCGCTCCGGCAGACGGGAGCCCCCTGTGGCTTCGGCCCCAGCCTGTTCGTCGATGGCAGACGGATCCTGACCAGCGTGGCAGGCACCATTCAGGACGTGCTGCACCGGCAGCCACTGACGTGGGCCGCCTGCGGTCCCGGGGCGAGGGCTGACGTGGCGGCCGGCACCGTGGCAATGGTGGCCGGCCCGCACAGCGTCGTGGCCGGGCCGACGAAGGAGTTCGAGCCCCTGCAGGTGGCTTTCACCACCTCAGGCAGCACAGACGCGAAACCGGCGGCAGTGGTGGCTGCGTCCGTGTACCGCATTGACCCCGCCACCATGCGGCTGAGCGTGGGGAAGCGGCCGCAGGAATCGGTTCTGACCGTGGCACAGAACTTCAGCAAGGGCTGGACGGCGCAGGACGGCAAGGGGGCCGAGCTGGCCTCGATCCGGGTTGACGGCTGGAAGCAGGGGTGGGTCCTGCCACCGGGAGCCGCGACGGTTGTTACTGCCCGATTTGCCCCGGACAGCGCCTACCGCTGGGGGTTGCTCGGTGGTCTGCTGGCACTTGTGTGCACAGCCCTCCTGCTGCCGCTGTCACGGCGTCGCTCACACGGCGGCACGGAGTCAGAGGTGCCCGTTGAGGCAAAAGTGCCGGCAGCTGTCCTGATCGGATGTGCCGGAGTCGCGCTGGTCTTCATGTCCGGGTGGACCGGCCTGGTGGCCTGCGTCGTGGGCGCCGTCCTGGTTCTCCTTGGGAGCCGGGTGCTTCCGCTGCTGGTCCTGGCGCTGGGGCTGCTTGCCGGGGTGATCGCGGCGGTACAACCCTGGTCCGGCGGGGCGGCAGGTCTGCAGTCGACGGCCGTTCAGGGGCTGGTGTTGTCGGCTCTGGCCATAGCCTGCCTGGCCTGCGTGGCGGCCTCGCGCGAGGACGGGGCTCCCGCTGTCTGCGACGACGGTGAGACGTCGAAACGGCGGTCGTGGCGACCACGCCGCATGATGGGCCGTTCGATCAGGTGATAGCTGAGGGTCGCCATCACGACGGACACTGACAAGGTCAGCCAGAACAGCGTGGCGAATCCTCCGACGAAGTCCACATGGCCGGTCAGCCGCTCGACCACGCCCAGGACCACCACGTGGTACGCGAACACGCCATAGGAGATGTCGCCGAGGAAATGACCGACCCGGCCGCCGAGCGCGCGCACGGCTGCGGGTTCGGCTGCCTCGGTCACCGAGGCAACCGCGGGGAAGACGATCAGCAGGGCCAGCACCGAGTACAGCAGGCTCTTGACGGCGGCCTGACCCGGCGAGGCTAGCGACAAGCCGTAGGGGCCGGCGAGAGGGGAGGTGGCAAGGGCAAACACGGCCAGGGCCCCGGCCCACAGAGTCCCGGGGTAGTAGGCCAGCTTGCCGAGAAACCCGTCCGGCAGCAGACCCGTCGACCTGGCCACCTGCCAGACGGCAAGTGCCATCCCGGCCCCGAACCAGCCGAGGTAGCCGGGAAGCCACAGACCGCCGGTGGGGTGCCCCGAGGACGCCATCACGGCCATCCAGGTCGGCCCGGCCACCGCGAACAGCCCAAGGACCGCCAGCTGCCCGTAGACATCCCGGCGGCTGGACAGGCCCAGGCGGCTCAGGAACCAGGCGAGCAAGGGCAACAACAGGTAGAAGGCCCCTTCGGTGGCCAGGCTCCACATCTGTGACAGCCCGTCGATCTGGTGGTTCGCGAAGTAGATGTGGACCAGGGCCGCGTGTCGCAGGTACAGCGCGAGGCCGACCCCCTTGTCATGCGGGAGCAGGAGCGCCGCCATGACCGTCGCGATCCACAGGGCAGGCAGGATGCGCAGCGCCCGGTGCCAGAAGTAGGTGCGCGTCCGGGGGCGTGACGTGCCCCGCGACATCGCTACCAGGTGCGGGCGGTAGAGCAGGAACCCCGAGATGACGAAGAACAGCGCCACCCCGGCGTCCATCCGTGCCAGCGGTCCGGTGAACGGTCCGTGCAACGCGTCCCCGCTGGCAAACCCGACGTGGGTGGACAAGACTCCCAGAGCTCCGACGGCGCGGAGCCCGTCCAGTCCGGGAAATCGGTTGCGGGGGCCGGGAGGCTCGGATGACATGTGCTTATCGCCGGACGGCCGTCGGCGGCACGGCGCGCCGGTCTGAGGCGGAGATGGACCCGGCGGTGATCTTGGTAGCGCAGACGTTGCCTGACTCGCCCACCATGGACAGGCCGACAGAGGAAACGCTGTCGCTGATCGTGAGCTCGATCTGGCTCAGCCCGGCCGGGAAAGGGACGTTGAGCTCCCTGGTGTCGGTCGTGACAGTCATGACGCCGCCTTGTTGTGAGTAGTACTCGATCCGAAGGCCCCAGACCCACGAGTAGAGCCTGTTCGGAACGGGAACAACGGTCTGTGCAGTCGATCTCACCAGATAGCCGCACCCTTTGATAGGCCCTGCCGGTATGTTCGCCGTGTTGGCGATGGTGCTCTCCACGAGGTGACCATCAGGCGCGACAGTGAGCAGACGCGAGGCAGGGGCGTTGAACTCCAGCGCAGTTCCCAGGGGTTTCAGCATGTGTGAGATGCGGGAGGACTCAGGGAAGAAGTTGGCAGCGGAGACGTTGTTGGGGGCAAAGACATCCTGGACCGACGACGCACCGACTTTCTTCGCATCGTCCCCGAGGTGGGTGACCCACGGTTTGGGCGACTGCGGGCCCAGGGTCTCCCAGGTCAGCCCGTTGCCGTAGAGGGCGGACACGGTCAGCGCGGCCAGGAGGGCGGACGAGATGAGCCGCGAGTGCGCCGTCAGCGCCACGGGCAGGGCTCTCTTCCACGCACTGCTGGTGGCCCGCTGTCCACGGGTGGGCGTGAGCAGGTAGGCCAGGGTCAGGGCCGCGACGGGCACGATGTCCGCGGCATACCTGGCATCGTGCACGATGTAGTTGCCGAGCAGGTCGTAGCGAAAGCTGGCGAGCAGCAGACCCCACGTGAGGATGGCGTAGAGCACGGTCATCGCTATCGCAACGATGGCGTTCCTGCGATAGGCGAGGGCCAGGGCTCCCAGAACCAGACCGGCGCTCAGCATCAGCAGCCCCTGCGATGGCAGCTGCTCCCGATACGAGGACTGGACGCTGGGGAGCCCTCCCCAGGGGCCACCGGCGAGAGTGGGCAGCCCGAGGTCGACGACGCCGGCAACGTAGAACCGCAGGGTGTCGCCGACGCTTCGACCCAGCAGCAGCTTGGCCTCGACTCCCTTGGATGGCCCGGGTTGCCGGGTCGCCACGAGGTAGAGCGCGATGTACACGCCAGAGATGACGCCAAGAACCGCGGCCGGCAGCGCAACCCGGCGGATCCGGCTGACGATCCGGCCGTCTGTGACCAACAGCCCGGCGAACACCACCGGCACCACGACGAGAAGGGCCTTCTCCCAGAAGAAGAGCCCGGCGGCGAAGGAGAGACCGAGAAGCACCAGGTCCCTGCGGTGGCCGAGTCTGAGCCAGCGGCTGATGAACAAGACGGACAGACCCATGAAGAGCTGGAGGGGAAAGATCTGAAGCCCCGCGGCCCACCACAGGCTCGTTGGCAGGAAGAGCGGGCTCAGGGCCAGCAGCACCAGCGGAATCAGCAGCCGAAATCGTTCTCCGAAGATCTCGGCCAGTGCCAGAGCCCAGGCCAGCAAGGAGGCAAGGGCACAGACCGTGACGAAGCCGCAAGCCCAGGAGTAGCTGAGCGGCGCCAGGTGCGTCACCAGCCAGACGTAGCTGAACTGGCCGGGCATCAGGTGTTGGTTGTAGCTCTGAGAGATGTAGCTCCAGAAACCCATGGACTGGGCCTTTTCCAGGTACACCCAGTCGTCCTGGAACCAGCTCCAGGACGACGTGGTCCACCAACGCCAGAGCACGGTGATCGACAGGAGCACAGCCAGTCCCACCCGGAAGGGCGTTGACACGAGGGCTCGCCAGCGTTCCCCGGCACGCTGCGCGAGGCGACCGGGGGAGGTCGACCCCGGAGCGCGGGCAGTCACGTCGGGTGGAGGCAGCAATGCGGGTTTCCTCATATCTGGCTCTGCGGCTGAGCCGAGAGCGCGGGTGACGACCACGAGAAGTCAGGCCTCCAGGCTCTGACCCACCGAGGTTACCCAGAGGTTACCCAGACTCGGACTCGCCAGGTTCCGGGCCTGCGGTTCAGCACCTCACAAATTGACCGAGCGCGAATCCAACGCGCGCTGCATACTCACTGGTATGTTGCGCCTGAACCGTCATCACGTAGGGGAGTCGGCATGCGTCGAGTAGCTGGTTTTGTGTGTCTTTTCCTGGGGGCTCTCGTGCTGACGATGGGTCTCATCGCCAAGCCGGTGCTGTACGACAATCTCGCCAAGGTGCCGTTGGACCAGAAGTCGACCCTGGTCTCCGTCGGCAAGAACATGTCGGCACTTCAGGTGTCCAGTGCAGGCGTGACGGCACTGAAGGACGCCACGCTGCAGAACACCAAGATCGTGGTGGGCATCCCCGGAAAGGCGAAGGGCAACAACGCGTTCTGGCAGTTCCTCACCGCCTCGAAAGTGGTCGGCGGCAAGGACCTGGACTTCAGCCAGCAGGGCGTGTCGATCGACAGGTACACCGCCGAGGCCACCAACTGCTGCGGTGACTACAAGTCCATCGGGACTCTCGAGGCCCCTTCAGCTATCCAGGAGGACTACCCGCACAAGGGGTTGTTCTTCAAGCTCCCGTTCGACACCCAGAAGATCACCTACCAGTGGTGGGACTCCGATCTCGGGCGTACCGAGCCGATGAGGTTCCTGCGCACCCAGCAGGTCCAGGGCGTGCAGACCTACGTGTTCCAGCAGAAGACCGGTCCGGTTACCTACGCGCAGCGGAAGGCGCTGCCCGGCGAGCTGTTCGGCACGAACAAGCCGGTGGATGCCGACGCGGTGTACGAGAACACGCGGACCCTCTACGTCGAGCCCAACACCGGCCTCGTCATCAATGGCGTCGAGCAGCAGAACAAGCGGCTCGAGGCACCTGGCCTGGCTTCCGTCCCGATCACCCAGGGCACGATCGGCTACACGCCGGCGACCATCAAGCAGAACATCGAGGACCTCGGTAACAAGGGCTCCATCCTCGGCTTCCTCAACGGGCCGGCGACGCTCACCGGCATCGTGCTCGGCCTCCTCCTGATCCTTGGCGGCGGGTTCCTGGCCCTTGCCGGCAAGGAGCCCGAGCAGGTTCTGGCCGGCTCGGAGAGTGAGTAGGCTCTACCCGGCTCAGACTCTCTCGCAGACAAAGATCGCCGTCCCCGGGATGAGGGCGCCGCGAAGAGGGCTCCACCCGCCCCAGACCTGTTCGTTCTCCGGCGGCCACTCCGGCTCGACAAGATCGATCAGCCTGAGTCCTGCGCTGGTGAGCTCGCGTACCCGGTCGCCCAGCGTGCGGTGGTGCTCGACGTAGGTCGTGGCGCCCGACTCCTGCTCGACGTATGGGGTGCGGTCGAAGTAGGAGCCGCTGACGGTCAGCCCCGGATAGCCGGGATCGTCGGGCAGCGACCACCGGATGGGGTGGGTCGTGGAGAAGACGAACCGCCCGTCGGGCCGCAGGACCCGGGCCGCCTGCGCCATCAGGGTGGCCGAGTCCGCCACGAACGGCACCGCGCCGTAGGACGTGAAGACGACGTCGAACGAGCCGTCGGCAAAGGGGAGCGCGGTCGCATCGCACTGAACCAGCGGCACGGTCAGCCCTGAGGTGGCAGCGAAGCGCCGGTTGAGCTCAGCTCCCTGGCGCAGCATGGCGCCCGAGAGGTCGGTGGCCACCACGCGGGCACCCTGGCCTGCGGCATACCGGCTGCACTGGGCCGCCCCGGCGCCGATCTCCAGCAGCTGCGCGCCGCGGATGTCGCCCAGCAGACAAGCATCGGCCTCGAGCAGGCCCTCCGGGCCCCAGACGAAGTCGTCGTCGCCCAGGAAGGACCCGTGCTCCGCGTAGTATCCGTTCGCCTCGACGTCCCACCAGGCCCGGTTGGCCCGTGCCGTCTCCAGCGGGTCCGCCTCGCGCCGGGCAGCAGTGGACCGGTCCTCGTCCGGCGTCAGGCCCTGGCTTGCCGAAGCCAGGCCCGGGTCATCGCCGGCGGACATCGTGCTCGTGGTTGTCGCTGGTCTGCCTCACACCCACTATCCTGCCGCAGACCCCTGCGTTGCGAGAGCGGGGCACCATCGGTAAGGTTGACAGGTCTGCTACGAGACTTGTGAGGTGACCGGCAGCGGTCGCCGAACGACGTGCGTCAGTAGCGGCTCAACAACACACCAGATTTCACCAGAACCGTCCACCCGGGCGAGCGGCACGCCTTGCCGTGAGCCTTTAGTCAATCTGTCCCCAATCGGAGTCCCAACTACATGACTGCCAGCCCGGCCGTAAAGGCCAGCCCCCAGGTCGCGATCAACGACATCGGATCTGAGGAGGAGCTGCTCGCCGCTATCGACGCGACGATCAAGCACTTCAGCGACGGCGATATCGTCGAAGGAATCATCGTCAAGGTCGACCGTGACGAGGTCCTGCTCGACATCGGCTACAAGACCGAGGGTGTCATCCCCTCCCGCGAGCTCTCCATCAAGCACGACGTCGACCCGTCCGAGGTCGTTTCCGTGGGTGATGCAGTCGAGGCCCTCGTCCTCCAGAAGGAGGACAAGGAAGGCCGCCTGATCCTGTCCAAGAAGCGCGCACAGTCCGAGCGCGCCTGGGGCACCATCGAGAAGATCAAGGAAGAGGACGGCGTCGTCACCGGAACCGTGATCGAGGTCGTCAAGGGTGGACTCATCCTCGACATCGGCCTGCGCGGCTTCCTGCCTGCCTCCCTGGTCGAGATGCGCCGCGTCCGCGATCTCCAGCCGTACGTCGGCAAGGAGATCGAGGCCAAGATCATCGAGCTGGACAAGAACCGCAACAACGTCGTGCTCTCGCGCCGCGCGTGGCTCGAGCAGACCCAGTCCGAGGTGCGTCACACGTTCCTCAATCAGCTCACCAAGGGCCAGATCCGCAAGGGTGTCGTCTCCTCCATCGTCAACTTCGGCGCCTTCGTCGACCTTGGCGGCGTGGACGGCCTCGTGCACGTGTCC
>JBBRZQ010000028.1:0-40606 GCA_038236535.1 Actinomycetales bacterium | reverse complement strand
TCAACGGTGGCGGTGCGCTGCCGACCGTCATCGGCGGCCGTTACGGCCTGTCGAGCAAGGAGTTCACGCCGCGGATGGTCGCCAGCGTCTTCACCGAGCTGGGCCGGGAGAAGCCGAAGCGCCGGTTCACCGTCGGCATCGTGGATGACGTCACGCACCTCTCGCTCGAGCCCGACAACGACTTCACCGTGCCCCACACCGCGGTCACCGCAGTGTTCTTCGGCCTTGGGTCGGACGGCACCGTGGGTGCCAACAAGAACTCGATCAAGATCATCGGTGAGGGTACCGACCAGTACGTCCAGGGCTACTTCGTGCTCGACTCGAAGAAGTCCGGCGGAGGCACCGTCTCGCATCTGCGCTTCGGCGCCGACGAGATCCGCTCGACCTACCTGATCGAGTCGGCTGACGTGATCGGCGTCCACCAGTTCTCGCTCCTTCGCACCGTGAAGGTCCTGGAGCTGGCCAAGCAGGGTGGCACGATCCTGCTTAACTCGCCGTACCCGGACGACCAGGTGTTCGACCAGCTTCCGGTCGAGGTGCAGCAGCAGCTGATCGACAAGGACCTGAAGCTGTTCGTCATCGACGCGCACCAGGTGGCCCGCGATGTCGGTCTCGGCGCACGGATCAACACGATCATGCAGCCCTGCTTCTTCCACGTCTCTGGTGTCCTGCCCGCGGACGAGGTCATCCCGCGGATCAAGGCCTCCATCGAGAAGGAGTACGGCAAGCGCGGCCGCAAAGTCGTCGAGAAGAACTTCGCCGCGGTCGACATGGCGCTCAGCCAGCTGAGCGAGGTCAAGGTGCCGGCCGAGACGACCAGCACGCTGCACCGGATGCCCCCGATGCCCGACAACGCGCCCGACTTCGTCAAGGACGTCACCGCGCTGCTGATTCACGGCGAAGGCGACCTCCTGCCGGTCAGCGTGATGCCCGCCGACGGGGTCTGGCCCACCGGCACGGCCCAGTGGGAGAAGCGGGCCATCGCCCAGGACCTGCCGATCTGGGACCCGGACCTGTGCACCGACTGCGGCAAGTGCGCGGTGACGTGCCCTCATACCGCGGTGCGGATCAAGATCTTCCCGAACGAGCAGCTCGAAGGAGCCCCCGAGGGGTTCCAGAGCAAGGCCTTCAAGTCGAGGGACCTGCCTGACTACCAGCTCAGCATTGCCATTGCCGCGGACGACTGCACCGGCTGCGGGATCTGCGTCGACGTGTGCCCGGCAGTCTCCAAGACCGATTCGAGCCACAAGTCGCTGAACCTCGCCGACGCTCTCGAGACCCGGGACGCCCTGCGGACGAGCTACGAGCACTTCCTGACTATCCCCGAGGTGGACCGCACCAAGGTCCGTCATGACACGGTCAAGGGCGTCGCCCAGCTTCAGCCGCTGTTCGAGTTCTCGGGCGCTTGCGCAGGCTGTGGTGAGACTCCGTACCTCAAGACGCTGACCCAGCTCTTCGGCGACCGGATGCTCATCGCCAACGCGACCGGCTGCTCGTCGATCTACGGCGCCAACCTGCCGACGACCCCGTACACCGTCAACGCCGACGGCCGCGGTCCGGCCTGGGCGAACTCGTTGTTCGAGGACAACGCGGAGTTCGGCCTGGGTCTGCGACTGGGCTGGGAACAGCAGAACGGTCAGGCCCGCCGGTATGTCGGCGAGCTCAAGGCGTTGATCGGCACCGACCTTGCCGAGGAGCTTCTGGCTGCCGACCAGACCAACGAGGCCGGGATCGCCGCCCAGCGCAGCCGGGTCGAGAAGCTCAAGATCGAGCTCAACATCCTTCAGGACGACCCCGCGGTCACCCTGCAGGCGTCGGCCGTGAAGCACCTGCGAAGCCTGGCCGACGAGCTGGTCGAAAAGACCGTCTGGATCGTCGGTGGCGACGGCTGGGCGTACGACATCGGCTACGGCGGTCTCGACCACCTGTTCGGCTCGGGCCGCAACGTCAACATCCTGATCCTCGACACCGAGGTCTACTCCAACACCGGTGGCCAGGCCTCGAAGTCAACCCCGCGTGCGGCGTCGGCCAAGTACGCGTCGTCAGGCAAGGGCACGGCAAAGAAGGACCTCGGCGCGATCGCCCAGGTCTACGGTGACGTCTACGTTGCGCAGATCTCGATCGGCGCGAACGAGCAGCAGGCAGTGCGGGCCATGATCGAGGCTGAGGCCCACCAGGGCGTCTCCGTCATCATCGCCTACAGCACCTGCATCGCTCACGGCATCGAGATGTCCACCTCGATGACCCACCAGAAGGACGCGGTGGCCAGTGGCTACTGGCCGCTGTACCGTTTCCGCCCGAGCGAGGACAACGAGGGTCACCCGTTCAAGCTGGACTCGAAGAAGCCGACCAAGCCGCTGCGCGAGTTCGCGCTGGCTGAGACCCGGTTCTCGATGCTGGCCCGCAAGGACAGCGAGCGCAGTGATCACCTGCTCGCTCTCGCCCAGGCGGACGCGGACGAGCGCTGGAGGCTCTACTCGCAGATGGCCGGCATGGAGCGCACGGTGGCCCACGAGGAGGCCCCGGAAGTGCCGGTAGTCACCGTGCCGGACATCCCGAAGGAGTAGCCCGCTCTGTTCTGAACGGATGAGCACGAACCTGTAGCTGCCTGGCCTGCACCATGACGAGTCCCGTCACGGTGCAGGCCAGTCGACGTTGCCGGGCCTGCCGTCAGCCCGGCCCCGACGGCGCCGGCCAAAGGCGCCGCATTCCGCCGAGGTCCTGGAGCACCCACCCACAAGCCAACCAGGGCCGTATGCTGCCGTCCGGCTCCACCCGGACTGGGCTGGTGGGGATCGGTGGAAGGGATCCCGCGTTTGGCCGGCAAACATCCCCTCACCAGTCCGCCACAGGGACCGATCCCGCGTTTGGCCGGCAAACATCCCCTCACCAGTCCGCCACAGGGACCGATCCCCCGTTTGGCCGGCAAACGTCCGCGGTTTTGCTCGGGCGGGCTAGCGCTGGTCCCGCTCTAGGACCCTGACCAGCGCATCGACGACGCGAGGATCGTACTCGTAGCCGAGACCGAGATGGATCCTCTCCAGCGCTGCGCTACCCCTGGCCGGGGTGGGCCGGCTTCCGGCCATGTCGTCGTAGGCGTTGCAGACCTTGATGATCCGGCTGGCAAGAGGCAGGTCCTCACCGAGCTCGCGAACCTGACGGTACGAGGTGGTCTGCGCCTCCAGGATGACGGCAACGTTGTCGAGCACGCCCGTCTGACGGACGATCTCGGCGCCGTCGTGGGCGATCCGGCGCTGGTCGGCCGGTGCCGCCAGCACGGTCGCGCCGCCCGGGATCGGCTCGGTCAGCGAGACCTGGCCGATGTCGTGAAGCAGCGCGGCATACTCCAGGTCGAGCACGTCACGCTCTGACATGCCCAGCTGGTGGCCGGTGGCCAGCGCGAGCTCAGCCACCCGTGAGGCGTGCCCCGGCTCGGTGTAGCCGCCGAGCTCGGTCAGCCGCGACAGGGTCCGGATGGTCTGCCGGTAGGTGCGCCGGATCGAGCTCTGCCGCCGCACGGCAAACTGCGTCAGCCCGAGCGGGAACAGGAACAGCGGGATCGCCAGGACGCCCAGTGGCCGCTCTGCGAGGGCCACCAGCGCACCGGTGGCGCTCAGTGCGGCCGTCAGCCCGAACCCCGCCGTGAACTCGTCCTGGAAGGTCCGCAGGAACGGCGCGTGCGAACGAGCGGCTCGGACCAGGGCCAGCAGCAGCACCTCGACAGTGAGCGCGAACATCGAGATGAGCACCATGACCAGGGCAAGCAGGGAGGGTGGCCAGGTCGCCTGCAGGTACAGCACCGCCCGACCGTCCGAGATCGGCACCTCCCGGAAGAGCACTGCCGCCACGGTGATGGCCAGGAGGCTGTCGGCCAGGTCGGTCAGCCGGATCGGCTGCCCGCGAACCAGGCTCGGTATCAGCCCGACGGCCATCGCGACGGCGGTGACGGCCACCACCAGCGAGGCCCGGTAGCTCGCCGGCGTGCCAGTGGGGCAGGCCACCGTCATCGCGAAGGCCAGTGCGGCGGCGGTTGCCAGGGGCGCGGTATGGCGGCTGCCCGGCTGCCTGACCCGGAACATCTCGCCCATCACGATCACGACGAAGAAGACCCCGATGACCGGCAGCAGCGGCCGGAGCGGAAAGCTCAGCGGCTCCTGGAACCAGAACCTGACCGTCGCCAAGGCGCCCAGCGTGAGGGTGAGCGCGACAAACCCCGTGATGACCTCCACGGGCAGCTCACTCACCCGGTTGCTCACCCGGTTGCTCACGGCGCCTTCTCGGCGTCGGCGCTCGCGGGCTTTCCCGCGTCGGCGCTCGCGGGCTTCCCCGCATCGGCGCTCGCGGGCTTCCCCGCGTCGGCGATCCCGGTCGTGAGATCGGACGCCATGGGGTCATCGTGGTCGAACGCACTTCCCGCGGTGACCATGAGCGCGGGCTCAAGCCTGGTGGGCTGCCAGGGGTGCCGGACCAGCGCATGCTCGAGGGCGGCGAGGACGGCCGGGTCGAACTGGGTGCCGGCGCGGGTGTGCAGCTCGGTGAGCGCCTCGTCGACGGTGTGCGCATCACGGTGAATCCGCGACGTGGTCAGCGAGTCGAAGCCGTCAGCCACCGCGATGATCCTGGACAGCAGCGGTATCTCCTCACCGCTGAGTCCAGCCGGGTACCCGCGCCCGTCCATCCGTTCGTGATGGTGCAGGATCGCTTCGGTCGAGCCGCTGAGGAACTCGATGTCGCGCACCATCTCGACGCCACGTACCGGGTGGGTGGTGATCCTGGCCAGGTCGGCCTCGGTGAGCCGGTCGGCCTTGCGCAGAACGCGGGTCGGGATGGCGAGCTTGCCGATGTCGTGCAGGATGCCGGCGTACCGCAGGGCCTCGGTGTCCTGATGGCTCAGCCCCAGGGACCCCGCTATCAGGTCGCACAGGCTCGCCACCCGCTCACTGTGACCCCGCGTGTACAGGTCCTTGGTCTCGACCGCGGCGACCAGGGCGCTGAGGGTACGTTCGTGCGCCCGCTGCTCGTCGCCATACTGCACGAAGGCCCAGCGGGCCACGAACAGCGGCGCGAGGATCAGCAACGCGCTGGCCGGCCCGACGCCGGCCGGCATCCAGAGGATCACCAAGAGGAACCCGATCAGGCCGTAGCCGACATAGGCCGGTCCGGAGGTGCCCAGCATCCCCAGGACGAACCGCCGCATCGGGGTGCCCTGGGTCAGCCGGACGATGCCCGCCAGGATGAGGGCGTTGAGCACGCAGATCGTCACATCGGCCAGCATCAGCGGCAGGCCCACCTGCACCAGGAGAGGCCCGACCGCGTCCAACTCCCGCACCTCGGTCGTACCGCCGGCCATCAGGTAGGCGAACCCGCCGGCCGACCCGATGGCTGAGGTCATGCCGACGTTGAAGAGGCGGACCTCGAGCCGTTGTCTGTAGGCCACCAGCAGGCAGGTCACCGCGCCGACGACGGCGGCGCCGAACGGCCCGGTCAGGGCGACCGCCCCCAGCAGGATGATGCTGGTGAACGAGAAGCCGATGCGCCCGCCGACGTTGCGTTCCTGCGAAGAAGAACCCAGGACGCCCAGCATGCACAGCACCGCGAGGATGACGCCGTCGTTGTGAGGCAGTGCCCCGCTGTTCAACGGGTGAACCCGCCAGGCAAGAACCGCCAGGGCGAAGGCAACGATCAGAACGGCCGCGATATAGGAGGATACGGCGAACGATGGGACGCCCACGGCTTGTGAGCGGCCCTTCGTACCCGTATCGTTCACTCGACCCAACCTACCCGCGGGTCAGAGAAAAACAGTGAAAACTAGCAGATGGTGGAGGTCTCCTCAGAGAAGCCGCCCCAGTGCCAGGTGTCGCTGGATGCAACCGCTGAGGTCTGCCCGGTCCAGGTCTGGGTAGCGTCCTTGCTGAGCATGGACTCGATGACCTTGGCGATGATCTTCATGGTTATTCCTTTGCTAGGTGGGCGCCGCGACTGTGGTGCGAGAGCTGCGGGCGCCCTTGTCGATGTGGGCTTCGAACCGTTTGGTGGCGTTCTGAAGCGCTTTCAGACTCGCACCTCTGACCGCCTGGCCCAGGAAACCAGACCTGCGTGTGACCTTCACGCCAACACACGGGTGAAAACACCGTGCTCGTTACTGCCGGTTGAGCCGGCTTGGTCCGATTTGCGTTGGTTTGCTGTCGGACGCTCCCCGAAATCGAGCCGAACGGCTCTCACCGTGCTGGCTCAACTGCCCGGCCTTCCGGTCCGGTCATCCCCTCGCACGGTCCAGCGTCACTCGCCCCAGCCGATAATATGCCACAATAGAGGCGATCGCGGCCTCATAGGTCACTGACAACCCCCATTTGGAGCACACATGAGCAAGCGCGCCCGCAAGCGCCGCTCCCGCAAGGGCAGGGCCGCCAACCACGGCCGTAAGCCCAACAGCTGAGCCGCGTACTTCACCGCACGCAAGGCCCCCGTTCCCGCCAGGGAGTGGGGGTTTTCTGCGTACTGAGCACGCGCGATACCTCGCCTGACGGAGTGCTGAAGTGCTGTGCTGCTACTCCAGGAACTCGACCGTCAGGCTGATGGTGGTGATCCGGGACATGATCTGCATCCGTAGCTCCGTCGGCGCAGACTCACAGCCGCACGAGCGTCGGACCATCGCCTTGAGCGTCTGGTCGATGTCATACTCCTTCAGGCACGGGCCACAATGCTCCAGGTGCTCGCGGATCTTGACGCAGTCGTTGTCGTCCATCTCGCCGTCGAGGTACTGGTAGAGCTGAAGCCGGGCGCGTGAGCAGTCGAGCTCGTTGTGCTCGTCGCCCGCCATACCGTCTTCGCCCGTCATGACGTTGCCCCCTCGACCACGAAACCGCGTTCGCGGGCGTAGTCGGTCAGCAGCTCGCGCAGCTGACGCCGACCGCGGTGCAGGCGCGACATCACGGTGCCGATCGGCGTCTCCATGATCTCGGCAATCTCCTTGTAGGCGAACCCCTCGACGTCGGCCAGGTAGACCGCCAGGCGGAAGTCCTCGGGGATCTCTTGAAGTGCACGCTTGACGTCTGAGTCGGGCAGGTGATCCAGCGCCTCGGTCTCAGCCGAACGAAGGCCTCTGGAGGTGTGCGACTCGGCACGGGCCAGCTGATAGTCCTCGACCTCGGCCGCATCAGACTGCAGGGGCTGACGCTGCTTCTTGCGGTAGGTGTTGATGTACGTGTTCGTCAGGATCCGGTAGAGCCAGGCCTTGAGGTTGGTGCCGTGCTTGTACTGGTGGAAGGCGGCGAACGCCTTGGCGTACGTCTCCTGGACAAGGTCCTCGGCGTCGGCCGGGTTGCGCGTCGTGCGCAGGGCCGCGCTGTACAGCTGATCCAGGAATGGCATGGCATCAGCCTCGAACCGGGCAGCCCGCTCGGCTGGGGTCTCGGTGGCCATGTCGACGATCCGCTCCGGCTCGTCAAGATCGGGCGCGCCAGGCACCGGCTCGTCAAGAACCGGCTGCCCGGCAAGGAGTGCCCCTGGAACGGTCTCGCCGGCAGCGGGGGTGTGCGGTGCGCTCTGGGAGGCGCGCGAGTCTGCTGTCATCGCCTTCCAGCCTAATACCGAAGGCCGACACTGGCTTCCAGAAAGCCAGTGAACCCGGGTGGGTCCGGTGATCGGGGTCAGCTCGGCAGTCAGCAACTCATCGCTCCTTGACCGGTCTTTTTGCGGGAGGTGTTCAGCACCACGGGTTCCTGTGCAGGACAATGTTCGTCTGCAATCACCTCCGTCAACACCACAAACCACCCCTCCCATTCCCTCTGGGCCCTCGCGCGGATCAGTGAGCGCCCGCACCCAGGTTTGCCAGGAAGGTGGCAGCGGCAGCCAGGACATCGGTCGGGGTCCTGGTGAACGAGTGGGTGCCCTTGACGTCCACCACCACCGCCCCGGCCCCCAGGGCCTGCCGGACCTCACCGGGACTGCCAAAAGGATCGCGCTCCCCCTGGATGACGACCAGTCGCGTCCCGGCATCCGTGACCAACCGTGCCTCGTCGGCCCGGGACCTCTCCGGCCTTCCCGGCGGATGCAGCGGAAACGACAGCGCCAGCACCGCATCAGCGCCGACCTGTGCGGCCGTCCGGCAGGCCACCCGGGCGCCGGCACTTCGACCACCGGCGACCCACGGCCGGGGAAGTGCGCCACGCCCCGACGTCAGCGCCGCCATCACCGCCAGCCACGCCACATCCAGCTGGGCCGGCGGCGTGGCGACCTTGCGCCCGGCCACCCGCCACGGCTGCTCGACCAGCACTACCAGCCAGCCAAGGGCGCTCAGCGACGTCAGGGCCGCCAGGTCGGCCGACCACGAGGATCCCCCGGCACCATGCCCCAGCACCAGCGCCCCGCTGGCGTGGGGGGGACGCCAGAGGTGCGCTCGCGCCATACCGACCGGGGTCTCGATCTCCCTGACGGTTTCGCGAACGGGACGCCTGCGAGCCTGACTCTCGCCAGCAGCACTCTGGCCGGCAGCACTGCGGTCCACAGCACCTCTCCCCGCGGCACTCTCCCCCGCTGCACTCTCCCCCGCGGCACTCTCCCCCGCGGCACTCTTGCGGACCGGCACGCCACTCACTCTCCGATGATCTCGCCGGTGGTCGGGTCGACCACACCCGAGAGGTCTGCGCGCGACAGCGGCTCCAGCAGGTGCGCGCCGTTGTTGCGGGAGGAGTTGACCGCCCTGGACACCGGGTAGGCGTCGAAACGCCCGCTCGCCGTGAACTCCAGATGGACCTTGACCCGCGAGAGATCGTTCGTCGTCGGGGACAGCCAGTCTGCCCAGTCGTCGCGCTCCAGGACCAGCGGCTGCCGGTCGTGAATCCGGTCCAGTCCGGGCTCGGCCCCGGTGGTGATGATGGAGTACGTGCTCAGCCAGGAGCCGGGGTGGTCCTCCGGGAGCGACCTGTCGCGCCAGAACTCGTACAGCCCCGCCATCGCCATCGACCGGCCATCGCCGCGGTGGATGAAGAACGGCTGCTTGAGCGGCCTGCCCCTGCCGTCAACGGCGGTCGGGCTCACCTGCCACTCGTACCAGCCGTCGGCCGGGACCAGGCAGCGACGAGTGGCTGCGGCCCTGGCGAAGGACGGCTTGTCCAGCAGCGACTCGGCGCGCGCGTTGGTCATCCTCAGTCCCACCTTGACGTCCTTGGCCCAGCTCGGCACCAGCCCCCAGGACATCAGCCGCAGCTGCCTGGTCGGCCCGGCATCGGCCGCAGTGTCGGCGGCCTTGCCTGCGACCTTGTCGGCAGCCGCGCGGGGCACCCGGGTCAGCACCACCGGAGCAGCCTTGGTCGGCGCCACGTTGAAGTCGGGCTGGCCGGCCGGCGGGATCTGCGGACTCGCCAGCAGGCTCCGAAACGGCTCCGAGGTGTGGTCCTCGGCGACGTCGAACTCCTCAACCAGGTCCTCCGGGTGCGCGCTGGACGCGTATCGACCACACATACCGACAGCCTAGAGACGCGCGCGCCCCTGGGAGCACTACCGTAGGACCTTGATGAACGACATCGAAGGAGATTTCAGATGACTGTGGTGCGACGGATTGCCCGACCGATGCTGGCCGCGATCTTCGTGACGAGTGGCCTGGATGCCCTGCTGCACCCAGCCGAGCGGGCAAAGACCGCCGCGCCGCTGGTCAGCAAGCTGTCCGGGCCGCTGAGCCTGCCCGACAACCCCGAGATGCTGGTCCGGGCCAACGGCGCGACGATGGTGGCCGCCGGCACGATGCTGGGCCTGGGCAAATTCCCGCGAGTTGCCGCCGCGGTCCTGGCCGGCGCTCTGGTGCCGACCACCTACACCGCACACGCTTTCTGGACCGTCAGTGAACCTGAGGCCCGCGCGCAGCAGAAGGCGCACTTCCTGAAGAACATCGGCCTGCTCGGGGGCGTCCTGCTCGCGGCCGTCGACACCGCCGGAAAACCAGGCCTCGCCTACCGCACCAGGCAGGTGAGGTCGGACGCCCGCCGGCAGGCCGCCCTGACCAGGCGCGACACCCGACGCGCCGCCAGGAGCGCCCGACGTATCGCCAAGAACGCCCTTGACTGACGGGCCGTCCCCCCACGCGACCGGCCCGGTCGCGGCCACTGTCGCGTTACCCGGCAGCAAGTCCTTGACCAACCGGTACCTGGTCCTCGCGGCGCTGGGCAGCGACGCCTCACGGATACGCCGGCCCCTGCGTTCCCGCGACACCCTGCTGATGGCTGCCGGGCTGCGCTCACTGGGCGCCTCGATCATCGACCTGCCCGGCAGCGACCCGGACTGTGACGACTGGCTGATCGGGCCTGCGTCGCTGACCGGCGCAGCGTCCGTGGACTGCGGGCTGGCCGGCACCGTGATGCGATTCCTGCCGCCGGTGGCCGCCCTCGGCGACGGCGCGGTCGCCTTCGACGGTGATCCCCGGGCCCGCCGGCGCCCGATGGCCCAGGTCATCGACTCCCTGCGCACCCTGGGCGCGACGATCGATGACGACGGCCGCGGAACGCTCCCGTTCACCGTCCACGGATCAGCTCGTATGCCGGGGGGCCCGGTCACCATCGACGCCTCGGCGTCGTCCCAGTTCATCTCCGCGCTGCTGCTGGCCGGCCCCGGTTCGAGCAGGGCGTGACGATCCACCACGAGGGCGAGCCAGTGCCCAGCGAGCCACACATCGCGATGACGGTGGAGGTGCTGCGCGACTGCGGCGTCACCGTGGACGACTCCCAGGCCAACACGTGGCGGGTCGAGCCCTCCGAGATCCGCGCCCTCGACGTCGAGGTCGAGCCGGACCTGTCCAACGCGGCTGCCTTCCTGGCCGCAGCCGTCGTCACCGGCGGCACGCTCAGCATCCCCGGCTGGCCCCAGCACACCACCCAGGCCGGCGACGCGATCCGCGACATCTTCGACGCGATGGGCGCAGATGTACTGCTCGAACGCACCGGCCTGACCCTGCGCGGCAACCAGCAGATCGGCGGGCTCGATGTCGACCTGCACGGCGCCGGCGAGCTCACCCCCGTCATCGTGGCGGTCGCCGCCCTGGCCGGGTCCCCCTCGCGGATCCGTGGCATCGCCCACCTGCGCGGGCATGAGACCGACCGGCTGGCCGCTCTCTTCGCCGAGATCAACGCGCTCGGCGGGTCGGTCGAACAGACCGAAGATGGGTTGCGGATCACTCCAAAACCTCTGCACGGCGGACTCTTCCACACCTATGGCGACCACCGGATGGCCATGGCGGCAGCAGTTCTCGGCCTGCGGGTGCCCGGCGTCATCATCGAGAACGTGGAGACCACGGCCAAGACACTGCCGGACTTCACCGGGCTCTGGACCCGGATGCTCAGCACTGAGACCGGCAGCGGCCCGGGACCAGGCGGCGAATGAGCCCGCGCGCCCGCACCTACGACGAGAGCGATGTCCGGATCAGGCCGAACCGGCGCGGCTCCCGGCCCCGCACCAAGGATCGCCCTGCCCATGAGGACGCCATCCCCGGTTTCGTCACCGGCGTCGACCGTGGTCGCTACACGCTGATCGTGCACGATGGCGTGGAACGCGTGGTCCACGCCATGAAAGCCCGCGAGCTCGGACGCAAGAGCGTCGTGATCGGCGACGAGGTTGCCCTGGTCGGCGATACCTCGGGCGGCCCCGACTCACTGGCCCGGATCGTCCGGGTCGAGCCTCGTCGCACGGTCCTTCGCCGGACCGCGGACGACACCGACCCGGTCGAGCGCATCATCGTGGCCAACGCCGAGCAGCTGGTCATCGTGACGGCCCTGATCGACCCCGAGCCGCGACCCCGGATGATCGACCGCTGCCTGGTCGCCGCGTACGACGCGGGGATGGAGCCGTTGCTGGTGCTGACCAAAGCCGACCTGATCGACCCGGCCCCGTTCCTGGCCCACTACTCGATGCTTCAGGTGCGCCACCTGGTGACCTCCTACGACCCGCACACCGGCGAATGGGTCGGGCTCGACCCCCTGCGAGCCGTGCTGGCTGACCGGATCAGCGTGTTCATCGGCCATTCCGGGGTGGGCAAGTCGACCCTGGTCAACGCCCTGGTCCCGGGCGCGGCCCGGGCCGTGGGCGTGGTCAACGAGGTGACCGGCCGTGGTCGGCATACCTCGTCATCGGCGGTGTCGCTGAGGCTGCCAGAGGCCAACGGCTGGGTGGTGGACACCCCGGGTGTGCGCTCCTTCGGTCTGGCCCACGTCGACCTGACCAGGATCATCCGGCACTTCCCGGACCTGGCGCCGGGCGCCGAACAGTGCCCGCGAGGCTGCACCCATGACGAGAAGGAATGTGCCCTGGACGCCTGGGTGGAGTCCGGCCAGGCCGGCCCGGCCGGAGAGTCCCGCCTCGACTCGCTTCGCCGGCTGCTACGCGCCCGTTCCCCGCATCCAGAGGACTGACCCAGACTCGGCGGCCTCAGGAGGGCGACCTCCAGGCCAGCCGCCGGCCGTCTCGTCGACAGGGCCCCTTGTCCGTCTTGTCGGGGCTACAAACGCACACGCCTGAAATCGTAGGCCTCGCCGTTCACAGCGAGGGTCAGCACGCTGTGGCGGCGGCCGAAGAACCCGTGTCTGTCTCCCTGATGTCCCTCGCCGGCCAGGTACGCCGCAGCCAGCATCGTCAGCAGCGTCAGGATCTCTCGCTGCCCCTCCGATTCCCAGTCGATATCGCGGTACTCGAACTCGCCGTCCAGATCGAGCACGAAGGTGTCGACGCCATCGGTCACTATCCGCGCCTCAACGCGTCCGGGGTGCGCCGGCAACCTGTGTGAGGGGTCCGCGCGGATGGCCAGGGTCAGGTAGTGCCCGGCATCATCCGACCTGGAGATGGTGAGCCCCGACCCGGGATCCAGCCGGGAGCGGACGATCTCCTCTATGGCGTGGTGATCAAGCACCCGGGGCCTCGAGTCGTGGCCTCACGCTGAGACGGACTCCTGTCCGGGCGTCAGCCAGATGACGGCCGCACCGGTCACGAAGTAGATGACCTGCAACACGTGGAACCCCCGGATGGAGGCAATCTCCCCGGCTATCCAGACGAGCATCACGACACCGGCAACAATGCTGGAGAGCTGCCATCCGGGAGTGCGTTTCATCATCGCCAGGGAAGCGATCAGGGAGCTGCCACCAACGATGGCCAAGAGAATGACCCCGGGAAAGAACTGGCCGGCGAAGTCCGTGTGCTCAACCCAGGCCGCCTGCGCAGGGATCAGGCCGGTAATGAGAGCCAGGCCCCCGCCTAGCGCCGAGATGGCGTTGAACAGCAGCAGCCCCAAAAGAACTCTCGCACCACTACCCATACCGACACTGTATGGCCTGCACCCGACGGGTTGGACGACCATCGGCGGACGGTCGACGGCCGACGGCCGACGATCACCCGGAACCATCTGGGGCCGTCCGGGGACAACCGGCGGACCGGGATCGACGTGGCGGTGGCGCTGTGGTGACCGGGGACCGCTAGCGTGGCGACGTGCCCCACTACGACGATGACCTGCGACTTGCGCACGTGCTTGCTGATGCCGTTGAACGCATCACGATGGCGCGTTTCCGGGCGGACGATCTGGTGGTCGAGTCCAAGCCCGACCTGAGCCTGGTCAGCGACGCCGACACGGCGGCCGAAGAGGTCATCCGACACCAGCTCAGGCGCACCCGCCCCCGGGATGCGGTCGAGGGCGAGGAGTTCGAGACCACCGGACATGGCCCCAGGCGCTGGGTGATCGACCCCATCGACGGCACCCACAACTTCATCCGCGGCGTCCCGGTCTGGGCCACGCTGATCGCGCTGGTGGATGACGGCCAGCCGGTGCTCGGCCTCGTTGCTGCTCCGGCGCTCCAACGCCGCTGGTGGGCCGCAAACGGCTCCGGCGCCTGGTGCGGGCGCAGCCTCTCGAGCGCGAAAAGGATCGGTGTCTCCAAGGTCTCGCAGATCTCGGACGCGTCGATGTCCTACTCGAGCATGCACGGCTGGAAGGATCACGACCGCTACGACGCGTTCCTGAGCCTCGCCGATGACTGCTGGCGGACCAGGGCCTACGGAGACTTCTGGTCATACATGCTGGTCGCCGAGGGTGCCGTCGACATCGCCCTGGAGCCCGACCTGCAGGTCTACGACATGGCTGCGCTGGTGCCCATCGTCACCGAGGCCGGCGGCCGGTTCACCTCGGTCGCCGGGGTGCCCGGACCCTGGGGCGGGAACGCGGTGGCCACCAACGGTGTGCTGCACGACGAGGTCCTGTCCCGCCTCGGCTGAGTCCTCCCGCACCACCGCGGACTGCGGCCTGGTGGTCGGTCAGGCGGGCAGGACGGTGACCTCGCCCCGGTTGAGGGTGCGGACGCCTTCGGCGTAGAGGGTGGCATCTCCGACGATGACCACGCACCACTGACCGGTGACGTAACGGCTGTATGCCGTGGCCAGGGTCGCGGCGTCGACGTCAGCCAGGGCGAGCAGGTTGGTGGTCGTGAATTCCGTGGTCAGGCCCTCCAGCGAGAGGCCGGCGGCCTCCTCCGCGATGGCGTCCGCGGTGGCATAGCGACCCGGCGCGGTCCTGCCGATGAAGTCGACGCCGGCCCGCGTCTCCTCCGGGGTGAAGCCCTCGCGGGCCTTGTCGAGGATGTCGAGCAGCAGCCCGAGCGACTCGACCGTTGAGTCCGCCCGCACCGAACCGCTGGTCAGGAACATGCCCCCTCGCCGGCGCGGCCGGAAGCCCGAGCGAATGCCGTAGGTGTATCCCTTGTCCTCGCGCAGGACCGAGTCGACCCGGGCGTTGGGCGAACCGCCGACGACGAAGCCGAGCACCTGGAACGAGGCCCAGCCACCCTCGACGAAGTGGTCCGGTCCGGGGCAGCCGACGTAGAACTCGGTCTGCACCGAGCCGGGGCGGTCGACAAACACGATCCGTGAGGCGTCGGCGGCCCGGGCAGCCTCGCGCGGCTCGAGCTTCTCGACCGGCGTTCCGGTCCAGGAACCGAGCGCCTGCCCGATCTCCGCCACGACATCGACGTCGCTCAGGTCGCCCGCGACGACAACGGTGGCACCCGAGGGCACCACGTTCGCGGCGTGGAAGGCGACCAGGTCCTGCGAGGTGACCGCCGAGACGGTCTGCCTGGCGCCGGCAGTCGGGCGCGAGGCCCGCTCGCTGGCATCGAAGTAGGTGGCGATGAACTGGATCGCGGCACGCTGGCCGGGAACGGCCATCTCCTGGTCGATCTCGGCGACCCGGGTCTTCACATGACGGGACACCTCGTTGACCGGGAACGCCGGCTCGCGCACGGCCTGGCTGAGCAGGTCGAGCGCCTCGCTGAGGAACCGCTTCGAGACGTCCATGTTGACCACCAGGCCGGACTCGCTGACCCCGGCGCCGAGCGCGATCCCCTTACGCTCCAGCAGCTCGGCGAACTCCTCGGCGGTATGCCGGGCCGTCCCCTCATCGAGGGTCCGGGCCATGATCGTGGCGATGCCCTCACGGTCGCGGGGCTCACGCTCCAGGGGCATCGGCACCGCGAGGCACACCGAGATGACGTACTGGCCGGGGATGTCGTAGCTGACCACGCCAAGCCCGTTCGCCAGCTCGGACCGCCGGGCCTGCGGGAACGCCCACGGCTCAGGCGGGCTCACCTCGGGCCGCTCGAGCACGCTCTCCGGCTGGTTCACGCTCTCCTGCGAGGTCACTTGGTCGCTCCGTCCTGCTTGAGGTAGGCCACGGTGGCGCGGGAGTGCGGCCGCAGCCATCGGGCGGCAGCCTGCTGCACCTGACCGGGGGTCACCTCGGCGAGGCGGTCCAGGAAGGTGTTGATGTATCCGGAGTCGCCCTGCAGGGTCGCGAAGTGGCAGATATGGTCAGCCCGCTCCTCCTGGCTGGCCAGCGAGGACAGCCAGCTGCGCTCGGTCTGGGCCATCGCCGACTCCATCTCGATATCGGTCGGGCCTTCCTGCGCGAACCTGGTCAGCTCCTCGCAGACCGCAGCCTCGACCTCGTCGGGGTCAAACCCCTCTGCGACGTCAACCATGACGAAGCCCAGCGAGATCCCGTCAACGAACCCCATCGCGTGGGCCGAGACGCTGGTGGCGCTCTGCTCACGCCGGACCAGTCGCTGGCACAGCCGCGAGGTGGTCAGCCCGCCGATGGCGTCCATCGCCAGGGATGAGGCGAAGAACTCCGGGGTGTCATCGACCGGGAGGCGGAACGCGAGGTACAGATGGTCGGAGGGGACATCCTCGACGTGCTCGTCCCGGACCGGCTCGGACAGCGGAGACAGGGCCTCGACCGGCTCGCGGCGAGCCGACGCGGTGGCCGGCAGCGAGCCGAAATACCGCTCTGCTGCTGCGAAACCCTCGTCCGGGGTCAGGTCGCCGACCAGGCACAGGACGGTGTTGTCGGGGCCGTAGTGCGCGGTGAAGAAGTCGTGCACGTCCTGCACGCTGGCCGCGTCGAGGTCAGCCATCGAGCCGATGGTTGCATGGTGGTAGGGGTGGCCCTTGGGGAAGATCGCCGCGTAGATGTCGATCAGCGCGTTGCCGTAGGGCATGTTGTCGTACCGCTGCCGCTTCTCTTCCTTGACCACGTCGCGCTGGTTGTCGAGGTTCTCCTGGTTGACGGCGTCCAGCAGGTGCCCGTGCCGGTCCGCCTCCATCCACAGGGCCAGGTCCATCGCGCCGCGAGGGACCGTCTCGAAGTAGTTCGTCCGGTCGAACCAGGTGGTCGCGTTCAGCCTCCCGCCGGCGGCCATCAGCGCGGAGAAGTGCTCCCCCGACGCCACGTTGCGCGACCCCTGGAACATCAGGTGCTCAAAGAGGTGCGCGAAACCTGTGCGTCCCTCGACCTCGTGGCGTGAGCCCACGTTGACCCAGAGGTTGACGGTGACGTTGGGGACGCTGTGGTCCTCGCTGACGATGACTCGCAGGCCATTGGCCAGGGTGCGATCGGCGATCTTGTAGTCGAGCGGCATGCGCCCCACACTAGTGCGCCGGGGCCGCTGGACGGCCAGCCCCGCGGTCGGGTTAATGCGTCACGACCTCCCCGGCGCCGCACCACCAACACGCCCCTGGCACCGTGCATCACCAGCGCCCCGACCTTTTCTTCCATGCCCTGGACAGGGCGACACGCGGCGAGCTATCGCGAACGGGCCTTCAGCACCTTGTCGATGGCGAGATCCAGCCCCGGAGCCTCCGAGCCAAGCTCGGCAACGACGGCGGCACGGACGGCGCGACGAAGGTCTGCATCGGAGGTCACGGAAGCACGTGCTGACGGGGGGGACACCGAGGCGGGCGTCTTCACCGGGGATCCAGGAGTCGTGCCGGTGACCTGATCCCGCTCGATCTGGACGCCAAGGTCAGTTGCCCGTGTCGCCGCCTCACTGGTGACCACGTCCCGGCTGCCCAGACGGATCGGCTGGCCGGACGATGCGGCGTCCTCGACATCGTGCCGGGTGATGAACCGCCGCCGCTTCGGCCGGTCGTGCTCACTCGCGGCCATCGATGCCCTCCAGTGCTGCGACCGCCGCGTCGCGGGCGGCGAGGATGTTGGACTCCGTCCCCGCCATCCAGAGCCTGCCGAAGACGCCGACGGAGGCGACATGCATGAGATTCACGTCCGCAGCCTTCTCGGCCTCGTTGGCGGCGAGGTTGATGTAGGCGGCCGGAGTGCACTCGAGCACCAGCATCGTCTGACCCGCCACCAGCATGTTGCCCCGGGTGAACCGGTTGAGGAGCTGGGACTGGTAAGGGCTGACGTTGGTGATCACCTGCATCGAGGCGATCTGTGGCCGTTTGCGTGCACTCACCTCAAGCTCCACCTCCCCCAGCGCAGCCTCACCGGCGGCCAGAACTTCGGCCTGCGACTCGGAGTGCAGCTCGAACATCCCGAACTGCCGCTCGACGATCTGCGCTCCGGGGCGAGCCATCGTCGCCTTCACCGCGACGTCGACCACCCGGAACACATGGTTGCCGGGAGCCATCTCGACATACAGGGCGGCCATCCCCTCGATCGCCAGGTCACCCTGGGTCACCGTCCCGACAAACGCGGCGTACTGGGGCTGCATCCTGTCGATGTAGCAGTACGCGCGTAGCTCGAAGTCATCGGCCATAGTCACTTCTCCTTCGTCATCGGGGTACCGTCCCCGAGTAGGTGAATCCGTATGCCGGCTCACACGCCGGAGCACTGCGAGCGATACCCAGCGGCGTCACAAACAGGGGTGCCACGGGCACGACGGCGTCGAAACCCGAGGCGTCTGAGACGACCTCGGCAAATCCGGGGAACGCGACGGTGCCCCCGACCAGATAGACCTTGGGCACGGGCCATCCCCGGGTGTGCGTCGCCACGATCGTGGCGACCTTTTCCATCACCGGGCGGACCATGGGGAACAGTCGCGACTGCTGAGCCGGGTCCTTCTTCAGGATCTCGGCCTCCTCGAACGAGATGCCGAGCGCGCCGGCGATGACCAGGGTGAAGTGGGTTCCGCCCGTCGGCTCGTCCGCGGTGTGCACGACCTCGCCGCCGCGGACCACTGCGACTCCCGTGCTCCCCCCGCCGACGTCGACGACCACCCCGTCGCGAAGCCTCAGCACCGCGTTCGCGGCCGTGGGCTCGTCGACCAGTCCGCTGCAGTCCATCCCGGCCGACTGGATGACGTGCTGAACCGCGCGGACCTCGCTCAGGGGTACTCCAGGCGGGTACGCCCCGTGCGCCGACGGGATCGACACGCCAAGGCGGGTCTCAACGTCACGTCTGAGCCTTCTCAGCACGTCAACCGCACCGGCGAAGTCGGTGACCACCCCGTCGCGCACCACATCCGCATACTCGTAGGCGGCTGCCAGCGGACGGTCGTCGCCGTCCAGGGCGACCAGCACCGTGTAGGCGGTGCCGAGATCCACCCCGGCCTTGATCTGACCCGGCCGCTCGGTCAGCGGCGCCGAGACGATCGCCGCCTCAAGCGCCTTCATCGCCTCCTGGAGCCCCTCCGGCTGGCTCAACCTCACGACGCACCCGCCCAGTCCGCAGGATAGGTGACGTACAGGAACCGCGCCCAGGACGGTGTGCCAAAGGTGATCGACGAACCTTTGGGAACCGCGATCACGTCGCCAGGCCGGCCGACGACCTTCTTGTCGGCCGTGGTGATGTGCAGCTCACCTTCGATGACGTACTCCACCTCGTCATAGTCCAACGTCCACGGGAAGCTGCCCTCTCGCAGGCTCATCATGCCGGCGGCCATCGGCAGGCCATCCGCCGCCGTCATCACATCACTGAGCCGGACGTCCATCTCGGGGCGGCGCAGATCTACCGGAAACGGCGCCAGCTCCATCGTGTTCACGCCCGAAAAGTGCAGGAGCTGCGGAGTGCGAGGTCCCGGCGGTTCTCCGGCGGAACCTGGCGGTGACCCCGCCACGATCCTGATCCCGCGCTCGCCCGCCACGTCCCGGGCCAGCGGGGTCAGCCGTTCTCCGGGCGCGACAACAAGCTCCGTCGCGCCCGCGCGAACGAGACGGAGAACATCGTCGGCCGTGTGCACCCGGCAGCTCACGGCACCTTCTCAGCGTCGACCAGCCGCCTCACTTCTTGGGGGAAGCAGCCTCGGGGTTCTGCGCCGGCAGGATGAACTCAACGTCTCCGTGCGGGCGCGGAATCACGTGCACGCTGACGAGGTCGCCGACGCGCTGGGCGGCTGCGGCTCCGGCGTCAGTGGCGGCCTTGACCGCTCCGACATCACCGCGCACCATGACGGTGACGTAGCCGCCGCCAATCTGCTCCTTGCCGATCAGGGTGACGTTGGCAGCCTTCACCATTGCGTCGGCGGCCTCGATCGCACCGACCAGCCCACGCGTCTCGATCATGCCAAGGGCGATCATCTGGGGATTTACCACTGGAGTGTCCTTTCATTGTGTTGCCGTTGAGGTCGTGCGGACTGTGCAACCGGCGGACGAGAACCTCGCGCCGGCGGGGGGCGACTGGCGCGGGGTGTAGTCGTTGATGTCATGGGCTACCACCGAGCTCCGCGAGCACCCGGCGCACGATGCGGTCGACCCGGTCGTCCGAGCTCCCCGCGCGGAACGTCGGGTCAGCCGGCCCCTTGCCGGGCAGGCGATCCTTCAGAGGTGCCCCGCGGACATCGGGAGCGTGCTCGAAAGCGCCCGGAGGCGGATCGCGCAGCGGGTAGGCGAGGCGCTTGACGTTCAACACGTTGGTCACGGTGATGTTGTCGCTGACGACGGCGCCGCCGACCCCGCCCGGGGCCAGGGTGAGCGCCGGCATCACCCCTGTGGTGGCCCCGATGGCCCCCAGGCTGCCCCAGGTGTTGACGAGGATCCGGAAGGCGGGCTTCTCGATCCCGAAGGTCAGGATGATGTCCTCGTCGGTCGCGTGAATAACCAGGGAGTGCCCGTCGCCACCAAAACGCAGCAGCTCGAGCGCGCGATCGCACCCGGCACGCCAGCCCTTCTCGACATACCAGCCGAGCACCGTGGTGAGCTTCTCGGCGCTGATCGGCTCTTCACGGCCCACGCTGCTCAGCTCCGCCACGAGGATCCGCGCGTGTGCCGGGACCTCGATTCCAGCCAGCCTGGCCAGCTGCTGAGGGGTCTTGCCCACCGCAGCCGCGTTCATCCCGCCCGTCAAGGTGAACAGCGCCTGTTCGAGCGCGGCCTTGTCGCCCGGACCGACCCAGTACGCGCCTAGCCTCTCCATCTCAGCGCGCAGTGCGCCGGCGATGGGCTCATCGGCGACGACGGACTGTTCGGTGGCGCAGATCGTGGAGCAGTCGAAGGACTTGCTGTTGACGATCGCCTCGGCCGCGGCAGCGACGTCGGCGCTGCGGTCCACGTAGACCGGCACGTTCCCGGGCCCGACGCCGAGGGCCGGCTTGCCGGTGCTGTGGGCCGCCCGGACCATCGGGGTCCCGCCGGTGGCCAGGATCATGGACACCGCGTGGTGCCGCATCAGCTCCTGGGACCCCTGCAGGCTGACCTCCTCCATGCAGGCGACCAGGCCTTTGGGCATCCCTGCCCGCTCCCCCGCCTCGACCATGAGGCGCACGGCCTCGAAGGTGCAGCGCCTGGCCGCCGGGTGCGGTGCGATGATGACCCCGTTGCGAGCCTTCACCGAGATGAGCGTCTTGTAGACCGCCGTGGAGTTCGGGTTGGTCGACGGGCAGAGCCCGACGATGACCCCCACCGGCCAGCCGATCTCGATGATCCGCTTCTCCGGGTCCCGGCGAAGGACGCCGACCGTCGGGATGTCCCGGATCGACTCCCACACGGTCTTGGAGGCGAACTCGATCTTGATCCTCTTGTGCGCCGCGACTCCGTACCCGGTCTCCTCATGAGCCAGCACACCCAGCCGGGTCGCGTCACGATAGACCGCGTCGGCCATTGCGGCGCAGATGCGGTCCACCTCAGCCTGGGAGGCTTTCGCGAACTCGCGCTGGGCCGTCCGGCACGCCTCGGCCAGGCGGCGGGCTTCCTGGATGGACCGCAGGTCGCTGTCGTACTCGTCGGTCATCGGTCATACCTCCAGCGGCTGGGCCGCAACCTCGAGCACGGCCTCACGGAACGCGTTGCAGGCGGCCACCACGGCACTCTGCGAGCCGGTCAGGTAGCCGCCGGAGAAGTTCGTCTCCGAGGGCGGCGGGAACCAGACCTTCAGCTCCACGTCTGCCGACTTCAGCGCGATGTCCAGCGCATAGGTCGCCTCCAGCGGCGGTGCGATGAGGTAGGCCATCGGGGTGCCTTCGGGGACGTCGGCTGCCTTGCTGAGATAGCTGCCCGTGCGAGAGATCGGATGGGCGAAGAAGGCCAGGTCGCCGGAATCATCCGCGGAGTAGAACCACGCCTTCTCGCGGGCATACTCGACGCAGGCCATCAGGCCGGCACGGGCCTCAGCCGCCGAGGGACTGGCCAGGATGCCGATGATCTCGCCCGAGAGCGGTCCGGACGCGTGCGCCGACCCGGCGTAGAAGCTGTGCGCGTAGACGACCTCGACGTCGGCCATCTTGGTCGCCTCGTCCAGGGCGGTGTACAGGCTGTCGTCGATGTCACAGGTGACCAGGGCCAGGCTGCGCTGGTCGTCACGCAGCCCCAGCTTCGCGGCAAAGGCCTTGTCCACGTTGGGAATCAGCCTCGTTGCCAGGATCGTCGGCTTGATCGGGTCAAGGATGGCCATCAGCGGTCCCCGATCTGTTCCTGGCGCAGCTCCATGCCACTGGCCTGGTGCGCGATGACGGTCTTCACATGCTCCACCACGAACGCACCGGCCTCGAGCGGGTTCGTGCCCCCGTTCTGGGTGATCATGCAGATCACGTCGCGGTGGGTGTCGGTCTTGCCCGCTGTCGGCCGCCACCCCGAGTACACGCTGAGGGCGTCGGCAACCCCGAGCCCCGGCCGCTCACCGATCAGGAGGGCCACGACGTCGGCCTGAACGATGTCGTTGATGTCGTTCATCACCCCGACGCGGGCATACCGCACGAAGAAAGGTGTCCCGAGGCTGAGCCCGGCGCCCTTGAGACCCTGCTCGATCACCGGGTAGATCTGCGGCAGGTTGTTGGTCACCGCGGCCGCCGACAGCCCGTCCCCGACTACGATCTGAACCTGTGGCTTCTTGACGCAGCGCTGCGCCACCAGCTTCTTCGCGTCGTCGTCGAGCATCCGGCCGAGGTCAGGCCTCAGCAGGAACTCACCCTGGCTGGTGACCCGGGTCTGCACCGTGAAGAACCCCAGCTGCTCGAGCAGGGCGGTCGGGACGTCGCCGAAGATGGCATCCTGGGTGACCGCGTGATCGGCTCCGAACAACAGGACCGCGCGGGTCGGTGGCCGCGGACCCGCCCGGCCCACGGCCAGGCGGGCAGACGTGGAGGCGGCCAGGTTCTCGAGCCCGCTGGCATTCGCGGGGTTCTTGACACCGATCCGGTGACGCTCCTGCGGCACGGTGGGGTCGGACACCTCGATGATGACCTCGCCGGTGGCCGTCGCCTCGGCACCGGTTCGTTCCTGCTCCCCCTGACCCGGAGGCCGTGATCCCGCCGCCGGTGTCGCCGGTGTCGCAGGTGTCGGCGAGGCAGGGGGTGCCGTAGCCGCGGCGGGCGCGGGGGCTGCCGCCTGTGCCGGGGTTGCCGGCTGGGCGGAGATCTCGGCCAGCACAGCCGTGACGATGCTGCGGACCTCCTCTGCGGACACCACGCTCATCTCGTCCTCCCCTAACGGCTCAGGAAGAAGGAGGCGTCGCCGGCCTTCTCGGTCAGTCGGCCATCCCGCAGGAGTCCGAGCCCTTCCATCCACGCCTCGAACTCCGGCAGCGGGCGCAGCCTCAGCAGCTGTCGCAGGCTGGGCGCATCGTGGAAGCTCGAGCTCTGGTAGCTGAGCATCGAGTCGTCACCCATCGGAATACCCATGATGTAGTTGACCCCGGCTGCTCCCAGCAGGACGGCGAGGTTCTCGAGCTCGTTCTGGGTCGACCGCGCATGGTTGGTGTAGCAGACATCGGCGCCCATCGAGATGCCCATCAGCTTGCCCATGAAATGGTCCTCAAGCCCGGCCCGGGTGATCTGTGTGGAGTCATAGAGGTACTCCGGACCGATGAACCCGACGACCGTGTTGAGCTGGAACGGGTCATAGCGCTTCGCCAGCCCGTAGCAACGGGCCTCCATGACGACCTGGTCGGCGCCGTGGTGGGCGTCCGCTGACAGCTCCGAGCCCTGACCCGTCTCGAAGTACATGTAGTTCGGCCCGGTCGCAACGGAGTACCTCTTGGCCAGGGCGTACGCCTCGTCAAGCATGGCCACGTCGATGTCGAACGACTCGTTGCCCTTCTGTGAGCCGGCCAGGCTCTGGAACACCAGCCCCACGGGTGCGCCCTTGCGCATGGCCTCCATCTGGGTCGAGACGTGCGAGAGCAGGCAGTTCTGGGTCGGGATCTCCCAGCGGGTGATGACCTCGTAGGTCATCTCAAGGAGCCGCGAGACACTGCCGAGGGAGTCGTCGGACGGGTTGATCCCGATGACGCTGTCGCCCGACCCGAAGCTCAGCCCCTCGTAGATGGCAGCACGGATGCCCTCCATCGAGTCGGTCTGGTTGTTCGGCTGGAGCCGGGAGCCCAGGGTGCCGCGGAGGCCGATCGTGTTCTGGCAGTGCTTGACCACCTTGATCCTGCTGGCAGCCAGCATCAGGTCCAGGTTCGACATCAGCTTGGTCACGGCCGCGACCATCTCGGCGGTCAGCGCGTTGCTGATCCGCTTGACCATCTCCTCGGTCGTGGTGTCCGCCAGCAGCCACTCGCGCAGCTCACCGACCTGCATCCCCTTGATCTCGGCGTACACGGTCTCGTTGACCGCGTCGTCAATGACGCGGGTGACCTCGTCCTGCTCGTAGGGGACCGCGGGGTTCTGACGCAAGGTCTCCAGGGTGACCTCCGACAGCACGAAACGTGCGGCCATCCGCTCGGCGGCCGACTCGGCAGCGATCCCCGCGAGGTGGTCACCCGACTTGTCCTCGTTGGCCTTCGCGAGGAGCTCCTTGATGTCGCGGAACTGGTATCTGTGGCCGAAGAGGGTTGCGGCTAGCTGCATGGGCGCATACCTCCGTGGCGGAGCGCGGACTCAGTCATAGAACACCAGCGTCTTGATGGACAGCGGAACCGCGCGTCCGTCCAGAACGGGCAGGCCGATGTCGATGAAGTCCCCTTCACCCAGACCCACCTGATCGATGACGATCAGCGGAAGTCCCTGGCGGGTTGCCTGGAGGGTCTGCCCCAGCACCTGGGCGTAGTCCTGCTGCAGGACGAGCACCAGCGGGCGGTCGGGATGCTCGGCGTCGTGGTAGGCGACGATCTCGGAGGCCACCGACTGCAGGGCCGCATAGCCGAGCTCCTGCGGGAGGTCGACGACGATCGCGGCCTGCGCGTCCTGATCGAGGTCCCAGCGGGCAGAGGCCTCGCGCACCGCCTCAGCGAAGGAAGGCCCGCCGCCGCGGCCCGGCATGGCCGGTCGAAGCACGGGAAGGTTCCGCAGCGGCAACAGCGCCTGGTCGACCCAGATGGTCGAGCCGCTGAGGGTCACGGTCTGTCCGGCCGCACCCAGAACGGTGGCTCGCAGGGTCTCAGGTGGTTGCCTCACCGTCAGCTGCTGCAGGCGCGCGTTGCGGTGCAGAGAGTCCGCGAGAAGCGGTCCGACGTCCCCGAAGGCGGTGACCTCCGCGAGCGTCGTCACGGGCAGCCGGTCGTAGTAGCAGGCGCCGATGCCACCGGTGAGGAAGACCGACGACGACGCGTCGGACTCGTGCAGCGAAGGGGTCAGCTGCACACCACGCCCGACCTGGACCTCTTGCCCGGTTGCCAGGTCGACGATCAGGTCAGCCATGACGTCGCAGAACGCCCGTAGCTGTTCCAGGGTCGCCCGGCTGCCCTCCTTGACCTGCAGCCCAAGGTCCTCGATGATCGATCGCCCGGGGGGTGCCACGCGCAGCACCAGCCCGGAGGCGTCGACCTCGATCTGCCGTCCGCCGACCGCGATCCCGGACGAGCACAGGTGGCGGCCCACCTTGAACACCGCGGCATTGGAGGTGCCGCCACCGATGTCGATGCTGGTGACCTGCTCGTAGTGATCGCTCGACCAGCGCGCCGCGCCGGACCCGCGGCCCGCGATCTGCGCCTCGGCGTTGGGGCCGGCGATGGTGACCACGAAGTCTCCTGCCCCGGCCGACAGTGCCCCCAGGATGGCATCGGCGTTCTTGGCGCGCGCCGTCTCGCCGGTGATGATCACCGCACCGGTCTCGATCGAGCCTGCGGAGACCCCGGCCAGCTCATACTCGCGGCGGACCAGCTCGGCCAGCGCCTCGGCGTCCACCTCGTCGGGCGCAACCAGCGGCGTGGCGTGGATGACCCCGCGGTGAACCACGGACTTCTCGTCCACCTGGATCCGCGGGACCTGACCAGGCCGGGCGACATCATGAAGAACCAGCCGGGAGAAGACCACCTGGGTGGTCGTCGTCCCGACGTCGATGCCGACGCTGAGGACCTCACGCTGGGCGATGGGCATGGGCGACCGGTCAGCTCTTCCGGAACGTCACGGTGCCGCCGACCTCGAGGGAATCCAGGATGCCCATGATCACCGCGTCGACGGGCTGCCCCGACGTCGTGGCACTGTGCCTTGCCGCGCTGCCCTCGGACACCAGCACCAGCTCGCCGGTCCCCGCCCCCACGACATCAACCGCGACGAACACCGGCCCGGTGAGCTCATTGCCCTCGTCCGCTTCGCGCACCAGCAACAGCTTGTGTCCGACGAGGCTGGAATCCTTGATGGTCGAGACAGCCGTGCCGACGACCCGTGCTATGCGCATCTCTCTGCCTGTCTTGACGGCTTGCGGCCGAGGCCGAAGCGAATGGGGTGGGCGGAACCCGGATGGTGTGGCTGCCTGCTCCTAGTGCAGATCGGACTCTGCAGACTCGATGAGCGCGAACTCCTCCTCCGGCGCGGTGCCGACAATGTGATGCCGGCTGAACAGTCCGAAATAGGCGATCGCGATGGCGAAGACGACCGCTGAGATGACGAGCACCCGGGTGTCGACAAGGAAGCCGGCGATGAGCGCCACGACCGCGAGGATGAGCGCGATGCCGGTGGTGAAGACCCCTCCGGGAGTGCGGTACGGACGCACCAGGTCGGGCTCCTTGAAGCGCAGGATGATGTGCGAGAGCGTCATCATGATGTACGAGATCGTCGCACCGAAGACGGCCACCAGGATCAGCAGGTTGCCCTGGTTGAGCACCGCCATGACGAAGCCGATGATTCCGGGGACGATGAGGGCTAGCGTCGGCGTCTTGCGCTTTCCGGTGACGGACAGAATCTTTGGCAGGTAGCCTGCCCGCGAGAGCGCGAACGTCTGGCGGGAGTAGGCGTAGATGATCGAGAAGAAACTGGCGATCAGACCGAGAAGACCGACGATGTTGATGAAACCGCTGACGAGGTTCTGCCCGCCATAGGCGGCCGGAGACTCGAGCGCCTCGACCAGAGGGTTGCCCGACGCCTTGAGGAAGTTGGAGCCTGCGGCACCGGGGGCCACGATGAGGATGGTGCCGGCGAACACGATCAAGGTCAGCATCGCGCCGATGATTCCCCGCGGCATGTCCTTGGCCGGGTTCTTGGACTCCTCTGCGGCGAGGGGCACACCCTCGACTGCAAGGAAGAACCAGATGGCGTAGGGCAGGGCGGCCCAGATCCCGAGCACGCCGAAGGGCAGGAACGCGCTGGCACCGGCGGCGGAGGCATCGACCGGAATGTTGTTCAGGTTGGCCGGGTCGAACTTCATCAGGGCAGCGATCACGAACACGACGAGGGCAACCACCGCGATGGCCGTGATGACGAACATGAACTTGAGCGCCTCGCCGACGCCGTACAGGTGGAGGCCGATGAAGATCACGTAGAAGAGCAGGTAGACGTACCAGCCGTCCAGTCCGATCAGCGAGTTCACGTACGCACCGATGAAGTTGGCGATGGCTGCCGGCGCGATGGCGTACTCGATGAGGATGGCGGTGCCGGTCAAGAACCCGCCCCAGGGACCCATAGCCCGACGAGCGAAGGCATATCCCCCACCGGTGGTCGAGATGGTCGACGACAGCTCTGCGAGCCCGAGGACCATGAAGAGATACATGACTGCCATGACGATGGTGGCAATGAGCAGGCCACCCCAGCCGCCTTGTTCGAGCCCGAAGTTCCAGCCGGCGAAGTCACCGGAGATGACGTAGGCAACGCCTAGCCCCGCGAGCAGAACCCACCCAGCGACGCCCTTCTCCAGCTGGCGCTTCTCGAAGTAGTCAGCGCCTTGCATCTCCAGGTCGACACCACCCTGGCGCACGCGCTTGGAAGGTTTCTTGTTGGTTCCAGGCATCGATGGCACCTTCCTAGACACGATCTAGGTTGACCACATTCCCCTACGCGTCATGCGTCTTTGCGGAAACCATTGTGCAGCAGCGTAGACCTCGCCCCAAGGCTTCCACAAGAGCCACTCTCGAGCCCAAAGCAGCGGGCCTTCGGCATGCCTTCCGCCGTACGACGAGCGTGGTGATGGCGTCCTGGGAGCCATCGCGCGAGGAACTGATGCCCTCCGACCTGACGACCTACGACCTGCTGGTCCAGGCCGGCCCACGCGGGCCGACCTGGACGTCGGGATCAGCGCAGGTCGAACCGATCGAGGTTCATGACCTTGTCCCACGCGGCCACGAAGTCGCGCACGAACCTCGCCTGCGAGTCGTCACTCGCGTAGACCTCCGCCAGTGCCCGCAGCTCGGAGTTCGAGCCGAAGACGAGGTCGACCCGGCTGCCTGTCCACCTGAGCTCACCTGTGGCGAGGTCGCGGCCCTCGAAGGTATCCGCGTCCCCGGCCGCCGGCTTCCAGGTGGTACCCAGGTCGAGCAGGTTCACGAAGAAGTCGTTCGTCAGCGTCTCGGGCGCCGAGGTGAAGACGCCGAGCGGGGAGTGCTGGGCGTTCGCGCCCAGGACGCGCAGCCCGCCCACCAGGACGGTCATCTCGGGGGCGCTGAGAGCCAGCAGGTTCGAACGGTCGAGCAGGAGGTACTCGGCCGGCAGCCGGTGACCCTTGCCGAGGTAGTTGCGGAACCCGTCCGCGGTCGGCTCGAGCACCGCGAAGGACTCCACATCGGTCTGCTCCTGCGAGGTGTCCGCACGTCCCGGGGTGAAGGGGACCCCGACGTCGTGGCCGGCGTTCTTGGCGGCCAGCTCGACGGCAGCGGACCCTCCGAGCACGATCAGGTCGGCGAGCGAAACCCTCTTGTCGCCGGGCTGGGAGCTGTTGAAGGCCTGCTGGATCCCCTCAAGGGTGTGCAGCACCGTCGTCAGGTCGTCGGGGTTGTTGACCGCCCAGCCGATCTGCGGCTCGAGGCGGATGCGCGCCCCGTTTGCCCCGCCCCGCTTGTCGCTGCCGCGGAACGTCGAGGCCGACGCCCACGCCGTGGAGACGAGCTGGGACACAGACAGCCCCGAGGCGAGGATCTGCGCCTTGAGGGTGGCAACATCCTGCGCCCCGACCAGCTCGTGGGTGACCTCGGGGATCGGGTCCTGCCAGAGCAGGCTCTCCTGCGGGACCAGCGGTCCGAGGTAGCGCGGGAGCGGCCCCATGTCACGGTGCGTGAGCTTGAACCAGGCACCGGCGAAGGCGTCGGCGAGCTCGTCCGGGTGCTGCAGGAACCGCCGCGAGATCTGCTCGTAGACCGGGTCCATCCGCAGCGCGAGGTCCGTGGTCAGCATCATCGGGGCCCGGGTCAGCGCGGGGTCGCCCTCAGGGTCGGCCACCGTACCGGCTCCGCCGCCATCCTTCGGCTGCCACTGGTTGGCACCGGCAGGGCTCTTCGTCAGCTCCCACTCGTATCCGAACAGGGTCTCGAAGAAGGTGTTGTCCCAGGTCGTCGGGGTGGGCGTCCAGACGATCTCGATCCCGCTGGTGATCGCGTCCCTGCCCTTGCCGGTGCCGTAGCTGTTCTTCCAGCCGAGGCCCTGCTGCTCGAGCGGCGCCGCCTCGGGCTCGGGGCCGACATACTGGTCCGGGTCGGCTGCGCCGTGGGTCTTGCCGAAGGTATGGCCACCGGCGATCAGCGCGACCGTCTCCTCGTCGTTCATCGCCATCCGCAGGAACGTCTCGCGGATGTCCGTGGCCGCTGCGAGCGGGTCCGGGACCCCGTTCGGGCCCTCGGGGTTCACGTAGATCAGGCCCATCTGGACGGCGGCCAGGGGGTTCTCGAGCTCTCGCTCGCCGGTGTAGCGCTCGTCGCCGAGCCAGGTGTCCTCGGGGCCCCAGTACACATCTTCGTCGGGCTCCCAGACATCCGCGCGGCCGCCGGCGAAGCCGAAGGTCTTGAAGCCCATCGACTCCAGGGCACAGTTGCCCGCGAAGACCATCAGGTCGGCCCACGAGATCGCGGCACCGTACTTCTTCTTGACCGGCCAGAGCAGCCTGCGGGCCTTGTCAAGATTCCCGTTGTCGGGCCAGCTGTTGAGGGGCGCGAACCGCTGCATGCCGGCGCCGGCGCCCCCGCGGCCGTCGCTGATCCGGTAGGTGCCGGCGCTGTGCCACGCCATCCGGATGAAGAACGGACCATAGTGACCGAAGTCGGCCGGCCACCAGTCCTGCGAGGTGGTCATCAGCGTGTCGACGTCGCGCCGAAGGGCCGCGAGGTCGAGGGTCGCGAACTCGGCGGCGTAGTCGAAGTCCGCGCCCATCGGGTTGGCCATGGCGGGATGCTTTCGGAGGATCTTGAGGTTCAGCTGCTCCGGCCACCAGTCACGGTTCCCCCCGCCCTCCGCCGGGTGCTTGCGACGTCCGGCCGAGACCGGGCACCCCTCACTCTGCTCGTTCATCTCTCCAACAACGGCGTCAGGACTATCAGACACGGGAATCCTTTCGGGACCAGATGGTGTGCTCAGGAACTAGGTGTGCAGGAACTAGGTGTGCTCAGGAACTAGGTGTGCTCAGGAACAGGTGCGGTCAGGCAGCTGGGGCACAGGCCCCAGTAGATGACCTCGGCCTCATCGATCGCGAAGCCGTGGTCGTCGGAGGCGGTCAGGCAGGGCGTCAGGCCGACGGCGCAGTCGACGTCGGCGATGACCCCGCAGGACCGGCACAGGAGGTGGTGATGGTTGTCGCCGACCCGCGACTCGTAGCGCGCCACCGACCCCGTCGGCTGGATGCGCCGCAGCAGACCCGCCGAGGTCAGGGCCCGCAGCACGTCATAGATCGTCTGGTGGGAGACCTCACCGAGGTCCTTGCGCACCACACCGATGATCGACTCCGTGTCGGCGTGCGGATGGTCGCGCACCGCGGTCAGCACGGCCACCCGGGGACGCGTCACGCGCAGGGCAACCCCGCGCAGCTGGCGTTCGAAGTCCGAGGCTGGGGGCACGAATCGGACGTTAGCCCACTTTCTGGAATCAATCAAGAGTTAGCTGTCAGCCCTCTTTGCCAGCGGCTCAGCGGGAGGGGGGCGGTCGGGCCGCGGTGACAGGGTGGGCGAGAACTCGTCGCCGAGCTGGACGAGTGCCTGGCGGGCGAAGATCTGCTGCTGGGTCACGGTGCGCTCGGAACGCCCGCGCCCGACGAAGCTGACCGCCCAGTGCAGCAAGGTGGTCAGCCGGTTCTTGAACCCGATCAGGTAGATGAGGTGGATGACCAGCCACATCAGCCAGGCGGTGAAACCGCTGAGCCGCAGCCGGCCGACGCTGGCGACCGCGCTGAAGCGCGAGATCGTCGCCATACTCCCCTTGTCGTGGTACCTGAAGGCCGGACCAGCCGGCTTTCCGGCCAGCCGGGCCGTGATCTGGTGCGCGGCGTAGCGACCGCCCTGGATGGCGACCTGGGCCACACCGGGCATCCCGTCCAGGGCGATCATGTCGCCGAGCACGAAGACCTCGGGATGCCCCGGCAGGGTCAGGTCCGGCTGAACCTCGATCCGCCCCGCGCGATCGAGACCGGCGCCGGACTGCTCCGCGAGCTGGCGGCCCAGCGGACTTGCCTGGACACCGGCGGCCCACACCTTGCAGACGGACTCGATCCGGCGACGTCCCCCGGCATCCTGGACCTCGATCCCGGTGCCGTCGACCCCGACGACCTTGGCGCCGAGCTGGACCTCCACGCCGATCCGGTCCAGCCTGGCCAGAGCCGCGGCGCCGAGCCTGTCGCCGAACGAGCCCAGCACCGAGGGGGCCGCGTCGATCAGGATCACCCGGGCCTGCCGGGGGTCGATGCGGCGGAACTCGTGACGCAGGGTGCGGTGGGCGAGCTCGGCGATCTGGCCGGCCATCTCCACCCCGGTCGGCCCCGCCCCGACGACCACGAAGGTCATCAGCCGGCTGCGCTGCTCCTCGTCGTCGAGCAGCTCGGCCATCTCGAAGCTGCCGAAGATCCGGCCACGCAGCTCGAGCGCGTCGTCGATGCTCTTCATCCCCGGGGCGAAGTTCTCGAACTGGTTGTTGCCGAAGTACGACTGCCCGGACCCGGCGGCCACGACCAGCGAGTCGTAGGCGCTGACCCGGGTCTGGTCCAGCACCGTGGAGGTGACGGTTCGGCTGGTGAGGTCGATGCCGGTGACCTCACCGAGCAGGACCCGGGCGTTGCGCTGGCGGGCGAGGATCTCGCGGGTCGAGGGAGCGATCTCCCCCTCGGACAGGATGCCCGTCGCCACCTGGTAGAGCAGCGGCTGGAAGAGATGATGGGTGGTCTTGGCGATCATCGTGACATCGACGTCAGCACGTTTGAGCGCCTGGGTGCTGAACAGCCCGCCAAAGCCCGAGCCGATCACCACCACCTGGTGCCGGCCGCCGGTCGTACTCCCCCGCCCGCTGGTCTGATCCACGGCTCCCACGGTACTCAACCGCGGCCCTCAAAGGCGGCCCAGCGCGCTGCTGTCCACGACCTGGATCACGTTCGCCCAGCCCGTCAGCGCCCAGCCCGTCAGCGCCCAGCGTCTGCCAGGCCCCAGCGGGGTGAGCGGACCGCCGGTGTCAGGTCACAGCCGGGCGAGCACCCAGGCCAGGACAGCTGCCGCCACGGCGTTGATCCCCAGGATCAGCCAGACGACCAGGGTGATGCTCTGGTCGTACGCGACGCCCAGGACCACGCCCGACAGCAGCAGGCCCAGGCCCCGGGCGAAGGCCAGCCAGCCGAAGGCGATGGACCTCCCGGCCGGCTGGACCAGCTGGGTCACCACTGCCTTGACAGTCGAGTCGAGCACGCCGTTCACCGCTCCCCAGATCGCCACCCCGGCCCAGACCAGGGTCGCGTTGCCGGTGAAGGCGATGGCGCTCAGTCCCCCGGCGACCGGCACCAGGAGCAGGACCCACGGGCCCCGCTGGTCCATCACGTCGTAGAGCCGGCCCATCACCAGGCCGGCCAGACCATCGACCAGCATGGCGATCGCGAAGAGCACCGGCACCTGCGCCGGGGTCAGCAGGCCCTGGGTCTGGGCATGGTAGGCGAGCAGAGGGAACGAGGCGATCCCCAGTGACAGCAGGGCAACTGAGCCGATGTACTGCCAGACCAGAAGCTGCAGGCCGGCCGGTGACGTCCCGGCCTCATCCGGCGAGCCGGCAGGCCTGGCGGCCGCGGCGCCCACCTCATAGGCTGCCGGGTCCGGGACCCGGTGTCGCAGCCAGAACAGCAGGGCCATCACGATGAGGCCCGGAAAGATCAGGATGCCGAAGGCCAGCCGGTAGTTGCCGGCCTGCTGCCACAGCACCGCCGCCAGCAGCAGGGGCCCGGCCACGGCACCTGCCTGGTCCATCGCCTGATGCACCCCGAAGGCGGATCCCCGGCCGGTCTGGGTGGAGGCGTGCGACAGCAGGGTGTCCTTGGCGGGGGAACGCACCGCCTTGCCGAGGCGCTCGGTGCCATAGAGCAGCAGGGCCGGCAGGATGGCGGTGGTCGCGCCGATCAGCGGGACGCTGAGCACCGTCAGGCCATAGCCGGTAATGGTCCAGGTCCAGTACCGGCCGCGACGCTGGACCAGGTAGCCGGAGGCCACCCTCAGTCCGTACCCGATGAACTCCCCGATGCCGGCGACGGCGCCGACCACGGCCGCGGAGGCCCCCAGGGTCGCCAGGTAGGGCCCGATGATGCTCCGGGCGCCCTCGTAGACCATGTCCGCGAACAGGCTGACCAGGCCGAAGAAGATGACGAAGTGCCACGGGCGCAGGGCCGGGCGACTGCTAGCCGGAGGTATCTGAGACTCTGCCAAGGATCCGGCGCTGGATGCGAAGGTCGTCGCGGATGCCGTAGGGCACCGGCAGGTGCCGGATGCTCAGCTCGGCGGTGTAGGCCTCGAGGGCCATCAGCAGGCGTGCCCGCGGCGCGTCGACCAGGCGCGACCTGCCCAGCGGCGCACGCCGGGCAACAGTCATCGCGGCTCGCGCGTTGGTGACCTCCTGGAAGAGTGTCAGCAGGTGGTCGAAGCCGACGCTAGGGTCAGAAACCTCGGCCGGCGCAGAGGCCTCGTCCGGCCCTGTCGTGGTGGCCGGATCCGACCCGGTGGGGGTAGCCATGAGATAACCCCCTGTTTCGGTCGGTCACTGGATCGTCGGCCAACGATCCAGTCGGCAACACCGACAGTACGCCAGCAGGGCCCTTCTGCGGAGGTTGAAGACCTGTGACTTCACCGGGTTCAGTCAGCCCGCTTCCGGGCCGCCGGGGTCGGCCGCGCCGTCCCGCTCGTCCCGCTCCGCCCACTGGATCAGGGTGTCCAGGCAGTAGGGATGCTGGTCGATGCCCGCGTGCAGGTCGCCCAGCGCGGCGAAGCGGGAGGGGACGGTCGCAATGGTGCAGTCGTCCGGCAGCACGTCCGCCACCTCGGCCCAGCTGATCGGCGTCGAGACCGTCGCCTCTGGCCGTCCGCGCACCGAGTAGGCGCTGGCGATCGTGTGGTCCCGGGCGTTCTGGTTGTAGTCCACGAACACGGCCTTCGGGTCGCGGTCCTTTCGCCACCAGGTGGTGGTGACCTCGGCCGGGGCACGTCGCTCCACCTCCCGTGCGAAGGCCAGCGCCGCCCGGCGTACGTCGGAGAAACCCCACCGCGGCTCGATCCGCACGTAGATGTGCAGACCCGACCCGCCCGAGGTCTTCGGCCAGCCGGTGGCCCCCAGCTCGTCCAGCACCTCGTGGGCGACCTGGGCAACGCGCCGGACCCGGTCAAAACCGCACTGCGGCATCGGGTCCAGGTCGATCCGCCACTCGTCGGGGCGTTCGGTGTCGGCCCGCCGGGAGTTCCAGGGGTGAAATTCGACGGTGGACATCTGGACCGCCCAGATCACGCTGGCCAGCTCGGTGACGCAGAGCTCGTCGGCATACCGGTCGTATCGCGGGAAGTGGACCCGGACGGTCTCGACCCAGTCGGGCGCTCCGCGCGGGAGCCTCTTCTGGTGCACCTTCTCACCGCCGACCCCCTCGGGGAACCGGTGCAGCATGGTCGGCCGCTCGCGCAGGCTCCCGACGATGCCCGCACCGACGCTGAGGTAGTAGCGGGCCAGGTCGAGCTTGGTCTCGCCGCGGGCAGGGAAGTAGACCCGGTCCGGGTTGGAGATACGAACGGTCCGGTCGCCGACGACCAGCTCGACGGCCGGGGAGGTGCTCCTGCCGGGGGCGGCCATGAAGGTCAATCTAGCGAGGCTCCACCCCATGTTCCAGACGCAAGATGACTAGTTACTAGTATTGGCAACTGATCGAACTATGTGAGATGATTCAGTAGTTTCCTCGGGTGCAGGTCTCCACGAGATGAAGGGCAGGACGCCATGCCAGAACCGATCGACAAGCTCAAGGCAGAGTTCTTCAAGACCCTTGGGCACCCGGCCCGAATCCGGATTCTCGAGCTGCTCGCCGAGAAGGAGCACTCCGTCGGCGAGCTGATGCCCAAGCTCGGGCTTGAGTCCTCACACCTTTCCCAGCAGCTGGCAGTGCTCCGGCGGACCGGCATGGTGGTGGCCCGCAAGCAGGGAAACAACGTGATCTACTCGATGGCCTCCAAGGATATGGCGGATCTGCTCGTGCTGGCCCGCAAGGTGCTGACCGGGCTGCTCACCGACCAGATGGACCTCCTGAAGGACCTGCAGGCCAACAACGGCGACAGGATGCCGACGACTCGCTGACCAGCGCAGGTTCACCCGTCACCGCAGGACCAAGGAGCAGGCACGATGAGCTGGATCGGCACAATCCGTCGGGTCGGACGTATGGTCGAGCCAGCAGCCGAAGCCCCCTCCGAGACGGTCACCCCACCCGCCGGGGTGACCGGCTCCCTGCAGCTTCGGCACGTTGACTGTGGTTCCTGCAACGGTTGTGAGCTCGAGCTCACCGGCGCCTTCTCGGCCGTCTACGACGCAGAGCGGTTCGGGGCACGCCTGGTGGCCTCGCCCCGGCACGCCGACGGGCTCACGGTGACCGGGGTGGTCACCCACAACATGCGCCAGCCGCTGCTCAACACGCTCAGCTCGGTGCCCGAGCCCCGGGTCGTCATCGCCATCGGCGACTGCGCCATCAACGGCGGAGCGTTCGCCCGCGGCTACGGCGTGGTGGGTCCGGTGACAGATGTCATCCCCGTTGATGTTGAGGTTCCCGGCTGTCCGCCCACCCCGCAGCAGATCATCACGGCGCTGCGCACGGTGACCGGCCGGTGACCACTGCCCTTCGCGACTCCCCCTCTGCTCAGACCGTTGACCAAGACCTCCCGGGACGCCGGGCGAGGACCCGTGCCGTCCTGTCCGGAGGTCTGACCGCCGCTATCGGGACGGCCGGCCTGCTGCTCGGCCTCAACGCGGTCTTCAACGGCCGCCAGGAGCTGCGGATCGGCTGGCTGCTGCCGCTGGTCGGCGTCTTCTTCGAGCTCGGTCCGGTGGGCGGGTTCTTCGTCGCCGCCACCGGCGCCGTCTCGATCGCCGTGGGGATCTATGCCGTCGGCTACGCGCAGCGGGAGCACTGGGCCCGTGTCCCGCTGGTCATCCTCCCGCTCTTCGTTGCCGCCATGCTGCTGGTTCCGGCCGCCGGCTCGGTGACCACTTTCCTGCTGGCCTGGGAGCTGATGGCTGCGGCGTCGCTGGTCCTGGTGCTGACCGAGCACCGCCGCGACGAGGTCAGGTCCGCCGGGGTCTTCTACGCCGTGATGACCCAGCTGGGCTTCGCGGCCATCCTGCTCGCTCTGGTGGTGCTGTCTGCGGCCGGTGGCGGCGACGCCTTCGCCACCATCGCCGCCAACGCGAACGACATCTCCCCCGGCACCCGCACCGCCGTGTTCCTGCTGACCGTCATCGGGTTCGGGTCGAAAGCCGGCCTGCTCCCGCTGCACGCGTGGCTGCCGCGGGCACACCCCGAGGCGCCCAGCCCGGTCTCCGCGCTGATGAGCGCCGCGATGGTCAACATGGGCATCTACGGCATCATCCGGATCGACCTGCAGATCCTCGGCCAAGGAGTCGCAGGCCCGTACTGGTGGGGGCTGACCCTGATGATCCTGGGCGCTGTCTCAGCGGTGTTCGGGGTCCTCCAGGCGTCCGTGGCCACTGACCTCAAAAGACTGCTGGCCTACTCCACCACCGAGAACATGGGCCTGATCACCCTCGCGCTGGGTGCCTCGGCGCTTCTCTCCTCGTATGGCGCGTCGCAGGTGGCCGCGATGGCGATGACCGCCGCGCTCCTGCTGATCCTCAGCCACGCGGCCTTCAAGACCCTGGCCTTCCTGGCCGCCGGGTCCGTGCTGGCCGCCACCGGGCTTCGCGACCTGGACAAGCTCGGCGGTCTGGCCCGGCCGATGCCGACCACCACGGTGATGTTCGGCATCGCCGCGCTCGGCGCCTCGGGACTGCCGCTGGGCGCCGGCTTCGTGGGCGAGTGGCTCCTGCTGCAGAGCCTCATCCACTCACCGCATGACAACAACACCCTGCTGGCCCTGATGATGCCGCTGTCGGTGGGCGCGGTCGCGCTGACCACCGGGCTTGGAATCGCGGCCATGGTGAAGGCGTTCGGGGTGGGCTTCCTGGCCAGGCCACGCTCGGCCGCGGCCGCAGCCGCCAGGGAGGCTCCGCCGAGCATGCTGGCCGGGATGGCACTGGCTGGCGCGGCCTGCATGGTCTTCGCGCTCGCCCCGGTGGCGCTCAGCCCGCTGCTGACCCGGGTGCTGGCCGCCCTGCCGACCGTCGGTGGCTATGCCTCGGGGCCGGACCTCGGTATCTACCTGCGGCTGCCCGGCCTGCCTGGATCCATGTCGCCGGGCCTGATCGCGCTCGCCCTGCTCGTGGCCGTGCTGCTGGCTCTCGGGCTGTCCCGCTGGGGTGCCCGGCACCGTCCCGCCACGGTGGTGGCCCCGCTCTGGGCCTGTGGCGCAGACTCGCTCAGCCCGAGGATGCAGTACACCGCCACCTCGTTCGCAGAACCCCTGCAACGCGTCTTCGACAACGTGCTGCAGCCCGACACCGACGTAGAGGTCACCCATTTTGCCGAGTCTCAGTATCTCGTCGAGAAAGTCACCTACCGGACCCGGATGACCGACCCGGTCGAGCAGCGCCTCTACCACCCCGTGGTCCGCGCCGTGACGATCTGGGCGCAGTGGGTTCGCCGAGCCCACCCCGGCAGCGTCCACCTCTACCTCGCCTACGGCGCCCTCGGGCTGCTGGTCGTGCTCGTGGTCGCCCGATGAGCGCCGTGAACGGAATGGCCTACCTGGCCACCGCCTTGCAGGTGCTCGCCGTCCTGGCCGGAGCACCGCTGGTCGTCGGCGGCATGCGCCAGGTGCGCGCCCGGCTCGAGGGCCGGGCCGGCGGCGGGGTCATGCAGCCCTGGCGGGACCTGCGCAAGCAGCTGCGCAAACAGCAGATCGCACCGCAGGGAACCACCCTGGTGTTCGCACTGGCCCCGGCCGTGCTGGCCGGCAGCACGCTGCTGATCGCCGCCATCCTGCCGCTCATCGCGCTGGGCTCCCCGCTGGACCCCGCCGCCGACCTGTTCGGGGTGGTCGGACTGCTCTTCCTGGGGACGGTCGCGCTGGCCCTGGCTGGTCTGGACACCGGCACCGCCTTCGGCGGGATGGGCTCCAGCCGCGAGATCACCATCGCCGCCCTGGTCGAGCCCACCATCCTGCTGGCGGTGTTCGCGCTGTCCGTGCCCGGGAACTCGGCCAACCTGGCCGCGATCGTCTCGGCCACCACCGACCACCCCGGTCAGCTGATCTCACCCGGGAGCCTGCTGGCGTTCGTCGCGCTGGGCATCGTGATCATCGCCGAGACCGGGAGGCTGCCGGTGGACAACCCGTCGACCCACCTCGAGCTGACGATGATCCACGAGGCGATGGTCCTGGAGTACGCCGGCCCGAAGCTGGCCCTGGTCGAATGGGCCAGCGGGATGCGCCTGACCGTGCTGCTCGGGCTGATGGCCAACCTGTTCTTCCCCTGGGGGATCGCCGGCGCCGACCCGTCACTGCTCGCCATCCTCACCGGCTTGCTGGTGATCAGCGCCAAGGTCGCCCTGCTGGCCGGGCTGCTCGCCGCCGGTGAGGTCTTCATCGCGAAGCTCCGGTACTTCCGGATCCCCGAGCTGCTCGCCGGGTCGTTCCTGCTCGCCCTGCTGGCCGTGACCGCCTCCTTCTTCTTCGCCAGCCCGGTCAGCTGATCGCCGGGACATGAACAGACGACCACCACCGGGTCAGCGACCACGCGAAGAAACCCCACGCGAACAGCTTTCACCAGCACGGCAGCCGTTCGAACAGCTTCCATCCGAACAGCCACCACCCGAAGCGCGACGCCATGAAGAGAGGGCAGGATGACCCAGGCCACCTATAACGGCGTGCTCAATCTTGCCGCCGGTGCGTTCCTGCTGGCCGCCGTCCTCATCGTCTGGCGCCGCGAGCTCCGCTCCATCGTTGCGCTCCTTGCCTGGCAGGGCATGGCGCTGGCCGCGATCCCTCTCGCCGAGGGGATCTACCAGGATGACGCAGCGCTGGTCCTGGTCGGCGTGGTCGTGCTGGCGCTCCGCGCGGTTGCCCTGCCCCTGCTGCTCGCCCGCGCTGTCGGCACCGAGGCTCACGAACGCCGCGAGAGCACTCCCCTGGTCAACACCACCACCTCGCTGCTGATCACTGCGGGCCTGACCGTGCTGGCCTACGCGGTGACCCGGCCGATCATCGCGCTGGACCCCACCCCGACCACCCGCGCCGTGCCGGCCGCCTTCGCGGTGATCCTGATCGCCGTCTTCGTCATGGTCAGCCGGCGCCGGGCCGTGTCCCAGGCCGTCGGGTTCATGATGCTGGACAACGGTATTGCGGCCACCGCCTTCCTGATCACGGCCGGCGTCCCGCTCATCGTCGAGCTCGGCGCGTCGCTGGACGTGCTCTTCGCCGTGCTCGTGCTGGGCCTGCTCACCGGGCATATGCGCCGCACCTTCGGCGGCACCGACCTCGACCAGCTCAGAGAGCTGCGCGGCTGATGAGCACCTTCCTGCTGCTGCCCATTGCCGCCCCGATGGGCGCGGCCACCCTGGCGCTCATCCTGGGATGGCGACGGCTCACCGCCGTGATGACCGTCCTGGCCGCCCTGCTGATCCTGGTCAGCGGCGCGGTCCTCAGCCTCGACGCCAGGTCCGGCGCGCGCCTGGCCATGCTGAACCTGTTCCGGGCGGACGCTCTCAGCGTCACCATGCTCATCGTCATCGGCACCGTCGGCACCCTGGCCACCTGGGCCAGCATCGGCTACATCGACGCGGAGCTGGCCCACGGGCATACCGACACCAAGGGCGCGAACCTGTATGGCGTGCTGGTCCCGGTCTTCCTCGCTGCGATGGCGAGCGCGGTGCTGGCCAACAACGTCGGCGTGATGTGGGTGGCCATCGAGGCCACCACCGTGGCCACCGCGTTCCTGGTCGGCCACCGCCGGACCCGCGCCGCGCTGGAGGCCACCTGGAAGTACGTCGTCATCTGCTCCGTCGGTATCGCGCTGGCGTTCCTGGGGACGGTGCTGCTCTACTTCGCCAGCCTGCATGCCGGCGCCTCCAGCGGCGACGCCCTCAACATCGAGGTGCTGCTCGCGCACGCCACCCGGCTCGACCCGGCCGTCACCAGCCTGGCTGCCGGCCTGCTGCTGCTGGGGTATGGCGCCAAGGCCGGGCTGGTCCC
>JBBRZQ010000027.1:0-40871 GCA_038236535.1 Actinomycetales bacterium | reverse complement strand
TTTGTTAAACGCAGCTCGCGATTCTCACGCTCGAGCTCTTTGAGCTTGGCGCGATCTGGTAAAGACAGTTCCTCGGTCACGGGATGCTCGCTACGATACTTACTCACCCACGTGCCCAGTGTTCCCTCATTGACACCGAGCTCGCGCGCGACCTCAGCGATAGGCCGCTGCGATTGGATAACCATTAACACCGCTTCGTCGCGGTACTCCTGGGTGAACTTGCGGTACTTCGACATAATGACCCTCCTTATCCGGGAGACATTCTCCCTTCTTGGGCCACTGTCCGGTGGGAGCAACACACCTCACTCCAGCGTTCGATCGGGACCTCGTGGGTGATGTGGCCAGCCAGCCAGCCAGCCGGCCAGTCAGCCAGTTCGGTCGGACCGGGCCAGGGCTTCGGTGGCCGCCGCCGCAAGCTCCCGGTCACCGACTGGTGACCGGCCATGGATCGCTTGCGAGGACCAGATCGGGCGGATGGGCAGCCAGCTGTTGCAGAACGAGGTGCCGCAGGCCCTTGCAGCAGGTCAATGTTCTAGTGAGGCGTGGCTTTGGGTGCACCTGACATCTTCTTGACGGTCTCGCTTGGGGTTTGGAGTCGCGCTCTGAAGACCCAGTAGGACCACCCTTGGTACAGCAGGACCACCGGGAACATGATGGCTGCGACGATGGTCATGACTTTCAGGGCGTAGTCGCCGGAGGCGGTTCCGGCCACGGTGAGGTTGTTGGCTGTGGTCGTTGAGGAGACCATGACGTTGGGGTAGAGGTTCGCGAACAGGGCCGCGACGGTTCCACCGATGGTCAGGGCGGTGGCTGCGAACGATGCGCCTTCCCGGCCGGCGCGGATCAGGAGCGCGGCCCCGACCGAGGCGACTGCGGGCACTGAGGCGGCCAGGACCCGCCAGAGGCCGCCTTCGGAAATCGAAACGGTCCAGATCGCGTAGGCCACGACCAGGAGCAGTGAGGGCCAGACCAGGCGGCCTGCCAGGTGTGTTGAACGCTCGCGGACTGCTCCAGTGGACTTCAGGGCCAGGAAGGTCGCACCGTGGAGCAGACACAGCACCAGCAGGGTCAGACCCAGCCAAAGCCCGTACGGGGTCAGCAGATCCCGGAAGGACCCGGTGAACTCGTTGCTGGCCGCTATGGGCAACCCGACCAGGAGGTCGCCCAGGGCGACGCCCAGCAGCAGGGGGACCAGCACCGACCCGACGGTCAGCGTCCAGCTCCAGGTGCCGCGCCAGTGGGGGGTGTCAACCCGCGCACGCCATTCGAAGGACACGCCGCGAATGATCAGGGCGACCAGGACGAGCATGAGCGCGAGGTAGCCGGCGGAGAACCAGGTGGCGTACCAGCCGGGGAAGGCGGCAAAGACCGCCGCTCCGCCTACGACGAGCCACACCTCGTTGCCGTCCCAGACGGGACCGATGGCGTTGATGGCGACCCGTCGTTCAGCATCGTTGCGGCCGACCGCGTGGTGCAGGGCGCCCACTCCGAAGTCGAACCCTTCCAGGACGAAGAAGCCGGTCCAGAAGAGCGCGACGACGACGAACCAGAGGACCTCAAGACTCACGGTGTCACCTCAGTACGTCAGGGACGGGGCGCGGGGAGTGGAGCCGTCCGGGTCGTCCAGCGGGTCGGGCACCTCGTGTTCGAGATCGAGTCCGCGGCGGGCATATCGCAGCATGAGGAAGCCCCAGACGATGCCCAGCCCTAGGTACAGGACCCAGAAGATGCCGAGGCTGATCGCGACCTCGGTCAGGCTCACCGATGGCGAGTTGCCGTTCTTTGTCAGCAGCAGGCCCTGGACCACCCATGGCTGGCGGCCGTTCTCGGTCAGCAGCCATCCGGCGGTGTTCATGGCGAAGGGCGCGATGAACGCCCAGGTGGCCACCCAGAGGAATGCCCGCGAGGACTCGAGCCGACGTTTGCGCCACAGCCAGGCTCCCCAGAGGGCGAGCAGCGGGAGTACTGAACCGAGGTAGGCCATCACGCGCATCGACCAGTACTGGATGGGCAGGTTCGGGATGTAGTCTCCTGGGCCGTACTGCTTCTGGTACTGCGTCTGGAGCTCGTTGAGGCCCACCACTTGTCCGTCCCACGAGCCGGTGGCCAGCAGCGAGAGCAGGTGCGGGATCTCGAGGATCTTGTTCGGTGTCTCTGTGCTGCTGGTCCATCCCCCGGTCTGGGCTGCTGAGAACGAGCACGGCGCACACGTTTCCCACTGTGCCTCCATCGCGGCGACCTTCATCGGCTGGTATGTCGTCTCGATGACGCCGAGGTGGCTTCCCACGAGCAGGACGAGGATGGAGACCGGGACCAGGAAGGCGAGGGCGACCTTGGTGGTCCGCACGAAGAGCGCGGTGTTGCTTTTTTTCCGGAGGTGCCAGGCTGACACCGAGAGCATGATCAGGGCGCCGGTCACCAGGGACGCGAGGATCACGTGCAGGTAGCCCCAGACGAACACGGGGTTGGTGAACAGCGCCGAGATGGACGTGAGCTGGGGCCTGCCGGTGGTCGCGTTGATCTGGTAGCCCACGGGGTGCTGCATCCAGGAGTTCGCGGCCATGATGAAGGCCGCAGACAGCGTCGCCCCGAGAGCAACCGCCCAGATCGACGCCAGGTGCAGCTTCTTCGGCAGGATGTCCCAGCCGAAGACCCACAGCCCGAGGAAGGTTGACTCGAGGAAGAACGCGGCGAGCCCCTCCATCGCCAGCGGCGCTCCGAAGACGTCTCCGACGAACCGAGAGTACTGCGACCAGTTCATCCCGAACTCGAACTCCTGGACCAGCCCGGTCACCACGCCGATGGCGATGTTGATGATCAGGAGGTTGCCGAAGAACCGGGTCAGCCGGCGCAGGTCCGGCTCGTTCGATCTGAACCACATCGTGTGCAGGGTGGCGACCAGCAGGGACAGCCCGATCGTGATCGGTACGAAGAGGAAGTGGTAGATCGTGGTGGTGGCGAACTGCAGCCTCGAAAGGTCAAGCTGGGTGATGTCCACGCCGCTGCCCCTCACATTGGTTCAACGAGTCAAACCCGGCCAATCGGCAATGACTGGGCCGGTTATGGCCCTGACCTAGTAGCGGGGTCGCCTGCCCACGCGCTCACTATGGCAAAGGCCCGCTCTCGCTGACAAGGGCCCCGCGTTGACTCACCAGCAATCTCATCCGCTGAGGACGAGGGCGTCCCGGGTAGTCGCGTGGACGCTGAACGTATCCCGCCGACACCTCGTCGGGACATTGACTGGGGCGCGGGGTCTGCTCCCGTGCCAGGTGCTGACAGAGCGAGGAGAGGCTCCCATGAAGGACTACCCACCTATCGCCGAGCACGGTCTCATCGGGGACCTGCAGACGGCGGCACTGGTCACCACCGACGGGTCGATCGACTGGTACTGCTGCCCACGGTTCGACTCACCGAGCGTCTTCGGCTCGCTGCTGGACGCGCAGTCTGGAGGACACTTCAGGATCAGCCCGGCCGCCGGCAACTACACCACCAAGCAGCTCTACTTCCCGGACACCGCTGTCCTGATCACCCGGTTCCTGACCGAAGGGGGCGTCGGGGAGCTCATCGACTTCATGCCGCCCAGCGGGAAGCAGGTCACCGACAACCACCGGCTGGTCCGGATGATGCGCTGTGTCCGGGGCCACATCAGCTTTGATGTGGACATCTCGCCGCGCTTCGACTACGGACGGCAGTCCCACGAGACGCACCTCACCGAGCACGGCGCCGTCTTCGCCAACCATGACCTCACCCTGACCCTGCACATGGTTCGCGACGCCGGCGACGAGCGGCGGGCTCGCATCCGCACGACCGATGATGGCGGGATCCACGGAACCTTCGAGATGGTCGCGGGGGAGCAGAGAGGCGTGGTCCTGGAGTCGGCGGCCGACGGCCCGCCGCGCGAGATCTCCACCGCGGACTTCAACGCGCTCCTGGACCAGACGGCCGGCTTCTGGCGGGACTGGCTCTCGCAGTCCACCTACACCGGCCGGTGGCGCGAGGCCCTGAACAGGTCGGCGGTCGCGCTGAAGCTGATGACCTACGCCCCGACCGGTGCCGTCGTGGCCGCGCCCACAGCCGGGCTGCCCGAGCAGGTGGGCGGGGAACGCAACTGGGACTACCGATACACCTGGATCCGGGACGCATCCTTCTCCATCTACGCCCTGCTGGGGATGGGCTTCAAGCAGGAGGCGGTCGAGTTCTGCCAGTGGCTGCGTGACCGGGTCGAGGAGAAGGCCGGGGCGGACGGCCCGCTGAACATCATGTACCGGGTTGACGGGTCCTCCGACCTGGTCGAGGAGAGCCTGGACCACTGGGAGGGCTACCGGGGTTCGAGCCCGGTGCGGATCGGCAACGGCGCGTCGGGCCAGCGGCAGATGGACATCTACGGCGAGGCCGTGGACAGCCTCTACTTTGCCGACAAGCACGGCATCGAGATGGGACACCGGGGCTGGATCGCGGCCCGCGACCTCATCGACTGGCTGAGCGACCACTGGGACCAGCCGTGCGAGGGGATCTGGGAGACCCGCGGGGGCCAGAAGGACTTCACCTACGGCCGGGTGATGAGCTGGACGGCGTTCGACCGTGCCATCCGACTGGCCACTGGTCACGCCCGCCCGGCCGACCTGAAGAAGTGGACCAGCGCCCGTGACGCGATCTACGACCAGGTCTGGGACAAGGGCTGGAGCAACGAGCGCGGCGCGTTCGTGCAGCACTACGGCGACAAGGTCCTGGACTCTTCGCTGCTACGGATGGCGACGGTCGGGTTCATCACGCCCCACGACCCGCAGTGGACCTCCACCTTGAAGGCCATGGACGACGAGCTGGTCACCGACAGCCTGGTCTACCGCTACGACCCTGCGGCTTCCCCCGACGGGCTGGCCGGCGACGAGGGCACCTTCTCGCTGTGCACGTTCAACTACGTCGACGCGCTGGCTCGCGCCGGACGGCTGGAGGACGCGCGGCTGACCTTCGAGAAGATGCTGACGTACGCCAACCACGTGGGTCTCTACTCCGAGGAGATCGGCCTGAATGGTGAGCAGCTGGGCAACTTCCCCCAGGCATTCACCCACCTGGCCCTGATCGACTCCGCGCTCACCCTCAACGCCGCACTCGACGGCAAGACCCCGAGCAGTAGGGGTTAGCGTTCCGGTGTCCCGGGGAGATCCACCCCAGCGGATGGAGATCATCCCCGGGGGGTGAGGCGCGGCAGCGCGGCGATGGCGACGGTTGAGCAATGCCAGACCAGCAGCACTACGACGTGGTGATCATCGGAACCGGCGCGGGGGGAGGAAGTTTGGCGCACCGCCTGGCGCCCACGGGCAAGCGGATCCTGCTGCTGGAGCGGGGAGACTACCTTCCGCGCGAGCGGGACAACTGGGACTCCAGCGCGGTCTTCGTCCAGGGGAAGTACCGGGCACCGGAGTTCTGGTACGACCAGCACGGACACGAGTTCCCGCCCGAGGTCAACTACTACGTCGGGGGAAACACGAAGTTCTACGGCGCCGCGTTGTTCCGGCTTCGCCCGCAGGACTTCGGCGAGATCCGTCATCACGGCGGCCTGTCGCCGGCGTGGCCGATCAGCTATGACGAGATGGAGCCCTACTACACGCAGGCGGAGCATCTGTACCTGGTGCACGGCCAGCACGGTGAGGACCCGACCGAGGGGCCGTCGAGCGCGCAGTACGCGCACCCGCCGGTGCAGCACGAACCGCGGATCCAGCAGCTCAGCGACGACCTGGAGAAGCATGGTCTGCACCCGTTCCACCTGCCGATCGGGGTCAACCTGACCCAGGACAGCGACGGCGCAGCGACCCGTAACAGTGTGTGCATCCGCTGCGACCGGGTGGACGGCTTCCCCTGTCTGGTCAATGCGAAGTCCGACGCCCAGATCATCTGCGTCGACCCGGCACTGGAGTACGACAACGTCGAGCTGGTGACCAACGCTCATGTCCTGCGTCTTGAGACGGACCACACCGGAAGAACTGTCAACAAGGTGGTCACGACCGTTGAGGACGGGTCGACCGTCGAGTTCAGCGCGGACGTGGTCGTCGTGGCTGCCGGGGCGGTGAACTCCGCTGTGCTGCTGCTGGCATCGGCCAACGACCAGCACCCGGATGGGCTGGCCAACAGCTCAGGGGTCGTGGGCCGGCACTACATGCGGCACAACAACCTGGCGTTGATGGCCCTGTCACGAGAGCCGAACCCCACCAGGTTCCAGAAGACCCTTGCCCTGAACGACTGGTACTCCGGCTCCGACGACTTCGGCTACCCCCTGTGCGGGATCCAGATGCTGGGCAAGTCCGACGCCGAGCAGGTCCGCAGCGGGGCGCCTCGCCGGGCAGGCAAGCTCTCGCCCGAGATGCCGTTCGAGGAGATAGCCCACCATGCGGTGGACTTCTGGCTGTGCGGCGAGGACCTCCCGGCCCCGGACAACCGGGTCACCCTGGCCCCGGACGGCAGCATCCATCTGGCGATCGACGAGAAGAACAACATCGAAGGCCTCAAACGGCTCCGGCACAAGCTGCAGGGGATGCTCGGTGACCTGGGCATGCACCAGCATCACCTGCTGGACCACAGCATCTATCTGCACAAGGGCATGCCCATCGGCGCGACCGCGCACATGGCCGGCACCGTGCGGTTCGGCGAAGACCCGAAGAGCTCGGCACTGGACGTCAACTGCAAGGCCCACGACCTGGACAACCTCTATGTCGTGGACACGAGCTTCTTCCCCAGCATCGGTGCGGTGAATCCGTCACTGACTGCCATCGCCAACGCGCTGCGGGTCGGAGACCACATCGCCGAGCGCCTGGCCTGACGCGTCGTTACCTCCCGGCGAGCAGCTTGGCCGGCAGGGCAAGGGAACGCGCACACACGGAAAGCACGCAGGGCCGCAGATCAAACCGAGCATGCACACCCAAGGGAGCATGCAGAGCAAAGGAGAACGTCGATGGCGACCGAACCCATGGATGCGCTGGTCATCTTCGGTGCGACAGGTGACCTGGCCAAGCTGGAGACCTACCCGGCTCTGGTCGGTCTGGTGGCCCGGGGCGTGCTCGACGTGCCCATCATCGGCGTGGCCAAGAGCGGCTGGGGCCTGCCGCAGCTGCGCGACTACGCGGCAGCGTCGCTGCGCAACAACGGGATGGACCCCACCAGCCCGGCCGCGGTCAAGATGCTCGGACTACTTCGGTATGTCGACGGCGATCTCGACGACCCGGCAACCTACACCGCCATGTCCGACCAGATGGGAGAGGGCAGCCGGGCGCTGTACTACCTCGAGGTCCCGCCACCGCTGTTCGGCCGGATCGCCCAGGGGATCGCGGGAGCCGGGCGTGCGCAGGGAGCCCGCGTCATGGTCGAGAAGCCGTTCGGCACCGACCTGGCCAGTGCGCTGGCGCTCAACGACACGATGCACGCGGTGTTCCCTGAGGATTCCATCTACCGGGTGGACCACTGGCTCGGCCTTGACCCGCTGGAGAACGTGCTGTTCGCGAGGTTCGCGAACTCGATCCTGGAGCCGTTGCTCAACCGCAGCCACGTCCAGAGCGTGCAGATCACGATGGCGGAGGCGTTCGACGTCGCAGACCGCGGGGCGTTCTACGACCGCACCGGCGCGATCCGTGATGTGGTTCAGAACCACATGCTCCAGGTGCTGGCCAGCGTCCTGGCGGACCCGCCGTCGGGACAGGGCGCCCAGTCCTGGCTCTCGGAGAAGTCCGACGTGATCAGCTCGCTGCGGCCGCTGGACGCCGAGCACACCGTACGCGGACAGTATGACGGCTACCTGGGCGTCCCGGGTGTCGCGGACCGATCGACCACGGAGTCGTACGTGGCGGTGCGGCTGGCCGCAGACTCCTGGCGGTGGGCCGACGTACCGATCGTCATCCGCGCGGGCAAGTGCATGCCCGTCACGGCAACCGAGGTCTCGTTCCAGTTCCGCCGTCCTCCCCACGACATCTTCGGACTGGAGCCGTTCTCCACAGGCAACCGGCTCCGGTTCCGGATCTGGCCCGAGAGCGCGGTCGGGCTCAGCCTGGTAGGCAAGAAGCCCGGCGCGGCGTGGACCCCTCAGGTCGAGGAGCTGTCGTTTGCCCAGCAGGGAACCTCCGACATGCGACCCTACGACCGGCTCATTGGTGCGGCGCTGGACGGCCAGCGGTGGCTTTTCGCCCGCGAGGAGACGGTTGAGGCGGCCTGGCGGGTGGTCGAACCGGTGCTCGATGACGTGACGCCGCTGCACTCCTACGCGCAGGGCAGCTGGGGGCCTAAGGAGGCCGACGCGCTGCTGCCCAACGGGGACGCCTGGCACGACCCCATCGGTTGACTCACGGACGGGAGAGCAGAAGATGGACACAACCAGCAGGAACGTCACGTCCACCCCTCGGGTCGTGATCGTGGGTGGCGGTTTTGCCGGGCTGTTCGCCACGAGGGCGTTGCGTCACGCGCCGGTGACCGTGACCCTGGTGGACAAGGCCGAGCACCATCTGTTCCAGCCGCTGCTCTACCAGTGCGCGACCGGGATCCTGTCCGAGGGGCAGATCGCAGCCCCCTTGCGCGATCTGCTCAAGAAGCACAAGAACGTCGACTGTCTGCTCGCCGAAGTCGAGGACGTCGACGTGGCTGGACACCGGGTGATCGCCGCAAGACCCGGGGGCGGTCCCATCGAGCTGCCATATGACTATCTGATCGTGTCGACCGGGGTCCAGCAGTCCTACTTCGGCCATGACGAGTACGCCCAGTGGGCGCCGGGAATGAAGACCGTCGAAGACGCCCTCGTCATCCGCCGCAAGGTCTTCGGTGCCTTCGAGATGGCCGAGACGGCGACTACCGATGCCGAGCGCCGCCGTTGGCTCACCTTCGCGCTCGTCGGAGGAGGACCAACCGGTGTCGAGCTCGCCGGCCAGATACGTGAGCTGGCAACCCGCAACCTGCGGAAGGAGTTTCGCCAGATCCGACCGGAGGACGCCCGGGTGCTGCTCTTCGACGCTGGGAAGATGCCGCTGTCAGCTTTCGGCGAGCACCTCTCCGCAAAAGCCGCCAAGACGCTGACCAAGCTGGGTGTCGAGCTGCACATGACCACCCGGGTGACCTCGGTCGACAGAGATGGGCTGCTCGTCACCGACGCCGAAGGCGCCGTCACCCGCCACGAGGCGGGAACCGTCCTGTGGACCGCCGGCGTGGAGGCGCCAGACCTCGCGGCGAAGGTCGCCACTGCCACATCGGCACAGCGCGATCGGACCGGACGCATTGCCGTGCAGCCTGATCTGACGATCCCCGGTCACGAGGACATCTTCGTCGTCGGCGACGTGATGAGCCTCGACAAGCTGCCGGGCCTGGCCGAGGTCGCCATGCAGTCGGGTGCCTACGCAGGTCGCAGCATCCGTCATCGTCTGGCCGGACGAGACCACCAGAAGCCGTTCCGCTACATCGATCTCGGGTCCGCGGCCTACATCGCCCGCCACAAGGCCGTCGTCTCCGCCGGCCCGCTGCACCTGTCCGGGTTCTTCGGGTGGTTGACCTGGCTGTTCATCCACATCGCCTTTCTCACCGGCTACCGCAACCGGGTGACCGCCGTCCTGACCTGGTTCGCTGCCTTCAGCCGCGGTGTCCGCCGCGAGCGCGCATTCACGACCCAACAGGTCGAGCGGCTGCAGGACGTCTTCGCGCCACGCGAAGCCGCAGTCCCTGCTCAAGCTGTCAGAGCCGGCGATCGGAGTCGACTTGAACCACAGTCGTGATACCCCAGACTCGACGACTTCGCCCAGGTCGATGAGGCGGCACCGCTGCCGGCGGGCTTGCCTTCCGGCCGTTGGGGAGGCCGGGTGACGGAGTCAGGAGGGGCTGCGCCGGCGGCCGCTGGTGGCCAGGCCACCGACCTCCTGCGAAGCAGGCGCTACCTCATGATGCTGGCACTCGGGGCGCTGATCGGGGTCCCGGTCGCGGCCGTCGCCTATTTCTACCTGCAGTTCGTTACGATCTCCCAGACGTTCGTCTTCGCCACCCTCCCCACGGAGCTCGGGTTCAGCTCCGCACCCACCTGGTGGCCGATCCTGCCCCTGATGCTTAGCGGCCTGCTGGTCGGCGTCACGCTCCAGCACCTCCATGGCACCGGGGGACACAAGCCGGCGGAAGGCTTCAAGGCCGAGGGGGCCACCAACCCGATCGACCTCCCGGGGGTCATCCTCGCCTCCCTGGCCACCTTGTGCCTGGGCGCGGTCCTCGGCCCTGAGGCCCCACTCATTGCCATCGGCAGCGGCCTCGGCGTCCTGGCAGTGCATCTGCTGAAGAAGGACGCGCCGCCGATGGCCGCCGTCGTCATCGGGACCGCGGGGAGCTTCGCCGCCATCTCCACCCTGCTCGGCTCGCCGATCGTCGGCGCCTTCCTGCTCATGGAGGCGGCGGCGATCGGCGGCCCGCTCCTGGGCGTCGTCCTGGTCCCGGGGCTCCTGGCCGCCGGCATCGGGTCGCTCATCTTCGTGGGGCTCGACAGCTGGACCGGTTATGGGACCTTCTCGCTGAGCGTGGGACAGATCGCCCCGCTCGGGACCCCGACCGGGGCGGAGTTCCTCTGGGCCGTGGGCATCGGGATCGTCGCCGCCCTCCTCGGTGCGGCGATCAAGCGAGGCGCGCTCGCCCTTCAACCCGTCGTCGAGCGTCGCAGAGTCCTGCTCACCCCCCTGGTTGGCCTCCTGGTCGCGTCCCTGGCCATCGTCTTCGCCGAGGTCACCGGCAAGCCCTCCACCTACGTGCTCTTCTCCGGTCAGGACACTCTGCCCGACCTCGTGCAGCAGGGTGCTACGTGGCCGGCGGGGGCGCTCGTGATGCTCCTGGTGTGCAAGGGTGCCGCCTATTGCGTGTCGCTGAGCTGTTTTCGTGGCGGTCCGGTCTTTCCCGGCATCTTCATCGGAGCCGCACTCGGGATGGCCCTGTCTCATCTCCCGGGCCTGCCCATGATCGCCGGGGTCGGCATGGGCGTCGGGGCGATGACCGTGGCCATGCTCGGACTCCCACTGGTCTCGGTCCTGCTCGCATCACTGCTGCTCGCCTCGGACTGGCTCAACCTGGGCCCGCTGATCATCGTGGCGGTTGTGGTCTCCTATGTCGCCTCGGCACAACTGGCGCCTGCGCCCACCGAGACTCCCGTGGCCGCCCCCGAACCGGCCTGAGGATGAACATTGTTCGTGGACTCTCGCCGATCGACGGTGTGCTCGCGCGTCGTGATGAGCACCGTCTCGAGGGTGGCAACCAGCCCGAGCTGGGAACGACGCTCAGGTGGCCCGCTCGGCGGGCCGGTGTGGCGTCATGGCAGGCGCAGCACACAGGTCGGACTTGGTGTGGGCGCGGACAGGGTTTGTACGACCTGGGCGCCATCTGTGCTCAGTGTCGTGGCTGTCACCAGGTCGGACTGTTGATTGGCTACGTACAAGACCCTGCCGACGGCGGCGAGATGGCGTGGCCCGTGCCCTCCGGCGGGCAGGTCAGCGATCGGTACGACTCCCCTGCCGCGCACGCCGAAGACAGTGACGATGTCGGCTCCGCGGTGAGAGGCATAGAGCCGGGAACCATCCTCGCTGGCGATGAGCGAAGCCGCCTGGTTGTCGTCCGGGAGCTCCGCTATTGAACCTGCCCCGGTGACGACGTCGGTTTCGGTGTCGGAAGGTGGCCAGGAGGACAGGGTCAGGGAACCATCAAGCTCGCCAAGTACGAAGGCCAGGTCTCCTGCCCGGTTGAACACAATCTGGCGGGTACCGCTTCCGGGCCGCAATACCAGGGGATGTGGCAGAAGTTTCAGACGTCCCTTGCTCGGGTCGAAGCTCAGGCGCCAGACCCGATCGGAGCCCAGGTCCGGGACTGAGATCTCGGACCCGTCTCCGGCGGCCGCAATCATGTGGGCATGGGCCGAGGCTTGTCGATCGGTGTTCGGCCCGCGGCCATGCAGCTGGAGAACGTCGCTGACGGGTCCCAAAGTCGCGTCGCTCTTGATCGGGTGCACAGCAACACTGCCGCTGGTGTAGTTGGCGGTTATCAGGAACCGGCCCGACTGGTGAACGATCAGATGGCAGGGGTCCGCGCCCTCGGTCGGTTGTACGGCAATGCGCTCGAGCTCGGTTCGGGATGCTGATGTCCAGCGGAACGCATGAACTGCCCCGGCGGTGTCTTCCTCAACGGCATAGACCGACCCGCCGTCAGGGGAAGCAGCCAGGAAAGTGGGCGAAGGGGAGGCCACGGCCAACCCCACAGACTGCAGAACGTCCCTGCCCAGGTCGTGTTCCACCAGGCAAATCCCGGCGCCGTTGCCGTTGGGTGCGCCGGATCCACCGATCAGCAAGCGGCGAGGTGTGACCTCGAGTCCGGTCATACGCCTGTTCCCCTGGTATGTGTCCGTGTCTGATGAACCCTACGGACGACTTCGGGACGAATCACCTGTGACACGCTACGCGTTGAGGGGGCCGGTGGCCTGACGCTACGGGTGCTGACCTAAGGCGGCGTCGTGCAGAGTCTCGAGGTGCCCGGTGCCCACCGACCGGCGGCTAACGTGGTGCTCGGCTCCTCCACACTGCAGAAATATGTCGCTGCCGAACGCCAATGCGCGGGAAGTCCGCGAAGGGGATGAGCGCAGGTGATCAACCCAGGCTTGCCACCAGGGGCATCAGGACGAGCACCAGTCCCGCAGCGATGGCGGTGTACGCGCGGCGGCGGCGCAGGGCACCAACCTGGGCGCCGTCGGGGGCCACTTCCTTCGCATACCCGTATGCGAAGGAAGTGAGGGTGCCCGCCAGGACCATGGCCACCATGTTCGAGGCGAACAGCACGAAAGCGCCCAGCGCCATCTCCCACTGGCCCTGACCGGCGCACACCCCGACGACGCCCAGCGGTGGGACCATCGAGATGGCTACGGTTCATCCCTCCGCTCGCCGGACAGCTCACGAGGCGGGTCTTGCGGAACGGAGGACGGTGAGCTCAGCCAGACCCAGCGTCGGGTGTGATTGGTGCCCGCGGCCCGTTCCTCATTCGGTCCATGTCCTGGCGCTGTGACGGCCGAGAAAGCACTCAGTCACCGTTACCCTCAACGACGCTACGACCTAGGACCGGGCCTCGTGAGCACGTCTGGGGGGACTGTCCAGGGCCATCGGCGCCCCCCAGAAGCCATCCCGGTTCGAGACGTGTGACAGGTAGCGCTACACTCCCGGGTAATGGGAGCGCTTCCACCCTCTACGTAGGAGCGCTCCCACACTTCTTGATCGATCGAGTCCACGCGACCGGACGGCGTCCGCCAAGGCCGCAGAATGTCACGGCGATCATTTCCGTGACACTGACAAGGGAGTCATTGTGCGCAAGACCAACAGCAGGATGTGGACGCTAGTTGCGGGGGTCACGGGAGTCGTTCTGCTCACCGCTGGCTGCGGCACCAGCACCACCAGCGACGCCAAGAGCACGCCGGCGAACAGCACGGAGAAGATCACCCTCACCGTGGCGACGTTCAACGAGTTCGGCTACGAGAAGCTTCTTGCCGAGTACACCAAGCTCCACCCGAACATCACCGTCACCCAGAAGAAGGCAGCGACCTCCAACGAGGCCCGCGACAACATGAACACGCGGCTCGCCGCCGGTTCGGGCCTCTCGGACGTCGAGGCGATCGAGGTCGACTGGCTCCCCGAGCTCATGCAGTACCCGACCAAGTTCGTCGACCTGAAGGACAAGTCGGTCGACGGTCGCTGGCTCGACTGGAAGGTCGCCCAGGCGACCACCAAGGACGGCGTGCTGATCGGCTACGGGACCGACATCGGCCCCGAGGGCGTTTGCTACCGCTCCGACCTGTTCAAGAAGGCCGGCCTGCCCACCGACCGCGCTGCGGTCGCCACCATGCTCGGCGGCGCCGACGCCACCTGGGACAGCTACTTCGCCGCTGGCAAGAAGTTCAAGGCCTCGGGCGCCAAGACGCCGTGGATGGACTCCGCCGGCGCCACCTACCAGGGCATGATCAACCAGGTCAAGAACGCCTACGAGAAGGATGACGGCACGATCGTGGCCGCCACCAACCCCGAGGTCCGCAAGATCTACGACACGGTGCTCAGCGCCTCGACCACCGACGGGCTCTCCGCCCACCTCGCGCAGTGGGGTCCCGACTGGACGGCTTCGTTCCAGAAGGACGGCTTCGCGACGATGCTCTGCCCCGGGTGGATGCTCGGCGTCATCGAAGGCAACGCCAAGGGCGTCAAGGGCTGGGACATCGCCGATGCCTTCCCCGGCGGCGGCGGCAACTGGGGCGGCTCGTTCCTGACCGTCCCGTCACAGGGCAAGCACCCGGCCGAGGCCAAGGCGCTCGCCAGCTGGCTCACCGCCCCGGAGCAGCAGATCAAGGCGTTCGTCGACAAGGGCACGTTCCCGAGCCAGACGGCGGCCCTGACCAGCAAGGACCTCCTCTCGGTCACCAAGCCGTTCTTCAACAACGCGCCGACCGGCACCATCCTGGTCAACCGCGCCAACGCCGTGAAGGTTGCCCCGTTCAAGGGCAAGAACTACTTCGCGATCAACGACGCGATGCAGCAGGCGCTGACCCGCGTGGACGTCGACAAGACCGACAACCCGGCGACGTCCTGGGCGAAGTACCTGACGGCCGTCAAGGCCCTCGGCTGAGAACACGAACGCGCTGACCTGTCGCGGGCTCGCCGGAGGACACCGGTGAGCCCGTGGCGGGCCGGCCTCACCACCGCCCGCCCGCGGACCTCGTTCCGCCGCCCTCGTTCCGCCGCCCCTCGTTCCCTCCAGACCTGCGTCGAAGGACTCCCATGGCTGTGATCACCCCCCCGAAGCTCGAACCGGCCCCGGCCCCCGCCCCCGCGCCGGCTCCGGCACCCCGGCGGATCGCCTTGCGCCAGCGACTCGGGCGCTGGGACGTCAAGATCTCCCCATACCTGTACATCTCGCCGTTCTTCATCCTTTTCGCCATCGTCGGGCTGTTCCCGCTCGGATACACCGCCTGGGTCTCGCTGCACGACTGGAACCTGATCGGCGGCAAGGGCGGGTTCGTCGGGCTGGGCAACTTCTCCGACGTGCTGGCCCAGCCGAACTTCTGGACGGCGCTGCGCAACACGTTCAGCATCTTCCTGCTGTCGGCGGTGCCCCAGGTCTTCACCGGGCTCGTGCTCGCGGCGGTCCTTAACGCCAACCTGCGGGCCAAGACGTTCTGGCGGATGGGCGTGCTGCTGCCCTACGTGGTCGCGCCGGTCGCCGTCGGACTGATCTTCTCGAAGATGTTCGCCGACCAGTCCGGCATGATCAACACGCTCCTGGGCAACGTCGGGATCGACCCGATCCGCTGGCATGCCGACGTGCTGTCGAGCCACTTGGCCATCGCCACCATGGTCAACTTCCGGTGGACCGGTTACACCACCCTCATCCTTCTTGCCGCCATGCAGGCGGTCCCCACCGACCTGTACGAGGCGGCCGTGATCGACGGCGCGAGCCGGGCCCGGCAGTTCTTCTCGGTGACCATCCCGATGCTGCGCCCCACGCTCATCTTCGTGGTGATCACCTCGACCATCGGCGGGCTGCAGATCTTCGACGAGCCGCGGATGTTCGACCAGTTCGGCCAGGGTGGCGCCGACCGCCAGTGGATGACCGTGACGATGTATCTCTACGAGCTCGGCTGGGGTGCCCAGAAGAGCTTCGGGCGGGCCGCCGCGGTCGCCTGGATCCTGTTCCTGATCATCATCGCCATCGGCCTGCTCAACTTCGCCCTTACCCGGCGTATCGCCAATGGCGGCTCCAGCGCAGGAAAGGACAAGCGATGAGCTCCGTCGCGATGACCAAGCAGACCGCCGGTGCCGGTGCTGCCCGGGCCGTTGCCCGCAAGCGGGCCCGGCAGGCCAAGAAGGGGAAGGGCGGTGCAGGTGCCAACCGCCGTCCCGGCTGGGTGACCTACGCGATCCTCGCGTTCGTGCTGCTGGCCTCGGCCTACCCGCTGTACTACTCGTTCCTGCTCGGCTCCTCCGACGCCCAGACGATCGCACAGAACCCGGTGCCGTCGATGATCCCGGCGGAGCACTTCGTGGACAACGTGAAACGCGTGCTGACCTCGGACATCCAGTTCTGGAAGGCGCTCAAGAACTCGGTGATCGTCGCCACGCTCACCTCGGTCTCGGTCGTCGCGTTCTCCACCCTGGCCGGGTTCTCGTTCTCCAAGCTGCGTTTTCGCGGCCGGCGCGGACTGCTCGTCTTCGTCATCGCGACGATGGCGGTGCCGACCCAGCTGGGCATCGTCCCGCTGTTCATCGTGATGGCCCAGCTCGGCTGGACCGGCAAGCTCGTCTCGGTCATCGTGCCCGGCATGGTCACCGCGTTCGGGGTGTTCTGGATGACCCAGTACCTCGAGGAGGCGGTGCCCTACGAGCTGATCGAGGCCGCCCGGATCGACGGCTGCTCGATGATCCGCACCTTCTGGCACGTCGTGATGCCGGCCGCCCGCCCGGCCGCCGCGATGCTGGCCCTGTTCACCTTCGTCGGATCGTGGACCAACTTCTTCTGGCCGTTCATCGTGCTCGGTTCGACCAACCCCACCCTGCCCGTGGCGGTCCAGCTGCTGCAGGCGTCCTACTTCAAGGACTACTCGCTGATCCTGGCCGGGGTGGTGCTGTCGACGATCCCGCTGATCATCGTCTTCGCCGCTGCCGGCAAGCAGCTGGTGTCCGGAATCATGCAAGGAGCGGTCAAGGGATGACGAACCACAGCCACACCAGCAACGGGGCCAGCCTCCAGTTCCCGCCCGGCTTCCTGTGGGGAGCCGCGACCGCGGCATACCAGGTGGAGGGGGCGGCTCACCTGGACGGTCGGCGGGACTCGATCTGGGACACCTTCGCGCACCTCCCCGGGGCCGTCCTGGACGGTCAGGACGGGGAGGTGGCCTGCGACCAGTACCACCGCTACCCGGCCGACGTTGCCATGATGGCCGGCCTCAACCTGGGCTCCTACCGGTTCTCGACCTCCTGGGCGAGGGTGCGTCCCGACGGTGGCGCGGTCAACCCGGCCGGACTCGACTACTACTCGCGTCTGGTCGACGAGCTGCTGGGCCACGGGATCAAGCCCTGGCTGACGCTGTACCACTGGGACCTGCCGCAGGCGCTGGAGGACAAAGGGGGCTGGACCAACCGGGATACGGCCTACCTGTTCGCGGAGTATGCGGTGACCATGCACGAGGCCCTGGGCGACCGGGTCGACGTGTGGACCACGCTCAACGAGCCGTGGTGCTCGGCCTTCCTCGGCTACACCGCGGGGATCCACGCGCCCGGCCGGCAGAGCCCGCACGACGGCCTCGCCGCGACCCACCACCTGCTGCTCGGCCACGGCCTTGCGGTGCAGGCGTTGCGCGAGCGCGCCCCGGAGGCGAACCTCGGGGTCACCCTGAACATCGACCTGCCCGACCCGCTCGACCCCGCCGACCCCGGTGACGTCGACGCGGCTCGCCGGATCGACGGGCAGTTCAACCGGATCTTCCTCGACCCGATCCTGCGCGGCTCCTACCCGCAGGACGTGCTGGCCGACGTCGAGCCGTTCGGGCTGCTCGACCACGTCAAGGACGGCGACCTGGCGATCATCTCGAGCAAGATCGACACCCTGGGCGTGAACTACTACCACGGTCAGGCGGTCAGCACCCGCCCCGCGCCCGGGCCGGCTGTCGGTGACGCACCCACCGCGCGCCCGACCTCGTCGCCCTTCCCGGCTGCCGGTGGCGTGTACAGCCACCCGCGCGGCCTGCCGGTCACCGGGATGGGCTGGGAGGTCCAGCCCGAGGGCCTGACCCGCGTCCTGGTCCGGCTGCACGAGGAGTACACCGGCCCCGCCGGCGTGGCCCTGTACGTGACCGAGAACGGCGCCGCCTACGACGACACCCCTGATCAGGACGGGTTCGTGGAGGATGTCGAGCGCCGGGACTTCTTCGACCTGCACCTGCGGGCTGTGCACGAGGCGATCGCCTGCGGCGCCGACGTGCGGGGGTACTTCGCGTGGTCGATGCTGGACAACTACGAGTGGGCCTGGGGATACCACCAGCGTTTCGGTATTGTTCGGGTCGACTACGACACGCAGGAGCGCACCCCCAAGGCCAGCGCCCTGTGGTACGCGAAGGTGGCCGGGAACAACACGGTGCCTGCGCGCGAGTGACGGGTACGAAAGGTATAGCCGGGACGGTCTATCGCAGGGAGGCGTGTTCGATGCACGGCGAAGGGACACTGGCGAGCCTGCCGACGGTCAACGTCTCGCGTCGGACCGCGCCCACCCTCGAGCAGGTCGCCGAAAGGGCCGGCGTGTCACGGTCGACTGCTTCCCGGGCGATCAACGGCGGGATGCGGGTCTCCCCGCAGGCCCAGGAGTCGGTGGATGCTGCGGTCGCCGACCTCAGGTACATCCCCAACCGCGCGGCCCGCTCGCTGGTCACCAAGCGCACCAGCTCGGTGGCTCTCGTGGTGCCCGAGCCGGATGAGCGGGTGCTGAGCGACCCGTTCTTTGCCAGCACGATCCACGGGCTGAACGGGGCGTTGCGCGATACCGACCTGCAGCTGGTCCTGGTGATGGCGCGGCCGGAGGACATCGCGACCCGCACCCTGCGCTACCTGCGCGGCGGGCACGCCGACGGCGCCGTCGTCGTGTCCCACCACCGCGACGACATCCTCGCCGACGAGCTGCGTCGCTCGGGGGTGCCCACCGTGTATGTCGGCCGGCCGTTCCTGGGCGCTGAGCGGGTTCCCTACGTCGACGTGGACAACGCCGGCGGCGGGCGGATGGCGACCGAGCACCTGCTGGGCCTCGGCCGCCGCCGGATCGCCACCATTGCCGGGCCACAGGACATGTCGGCGGGCCTCGACCGGCTGGCGGGCTGGGCGTCAGCGCTCGGCGAGGCCGGACTGGCAGCCGACGCCATCGACTACGGAGACTTCACCACGGACGGCGGCGCGCGTGCGGCCGCCCGGCTGCTCGCGCGGTACCCCGACCTCGATGGCATGTTCATCGCCTCAGACCTGATGGCCGTCGGGGCCCTCACCGTGCTGGCCGATGCGGGGCGGCTCGTGCCTGATGATGTGGCGGTGGTCGGCTATGACAACCTGGGCGCGGCGACAACGACCTCACCGACGCTGACCACGATGGTCAACCCGGTGGTCGCGATGGCCCGCACCGCCGGTGAGATGCTGATCGACCTGCTCGCCGGCAAGAAGGTCGACCAGGCCCCGGTGATCTTCGCCCCCGAGCTGGTGATCCGGCTCTCGGCGTAGGGTCGGTCCCAGACGGCCGCCTGCGCGGCAGTGGCGTGCAGATCAACCCTTCGGGGTCGCGGTGAGACTCAGTCGATGTTCCAGGCGATCACGGCGCCCCCGGTCGGCGTCCACCGGATCACCCCGCCCTGAAATCGGCTCAGCCGCCCGCCGGTTTGCGAGTCCGGCAGCTCGTCACTGATCGGGTAACCGAGCCGGCCCCTTTCCCAGCCCTCGCTGGCCCACTTCTCACGGATCTGACCGTGAACCTCGTGCGCATTGAGGCTCGGAGTCCAGTAGATCGAGCCTTGCTCGAAGTGGTTGAAGCGGCCGACGCCGTCCGGGGTGCCCGTCTCGTCGGTGAGCGGATAGCCCAGCCAGCGGCTCCGGCCCCACTTGATGCGGATGTCGCCGTGCACCTCGTGGGCCCCGGTCTCCGCTCTCCAGTAGATCGACCCGTTGTCGAAGTCTCTGACCCGCCCGCGCCCGTCCGGCAGTGACATCTCGTCGCTGCCGGCGCCCTCGTCCTTGGGGTTGCCGATCCAGGGGATCTGGTGCCACTTGTCATCGATCGCTGTCACGTCTGCTCCTCGACGGGTGATGGTGGCGATGCGCACGCTGTCTCCGGACCGTCTCTCGGGTCCGTTCTCTCGTTCAGACAAGTCCATCTGCGGCAAGAGTTTCCCGGACGGTCTCCGCCCGAGTCAACCCCAACCGGTGCCACGGTTGGCGAAGAAGAAATCTGGCCAGCGGCGAGGGGAGCCCAGCAGACGTCCGATGGGTGGCTCTCCTTCCACGGGTGCCGCCGCCCGGCGTTCATCGCGTTGACGGCCTGTGTCTGTCCGGGCGTCGCGAACGACAGGTACCGTGAGGCAACGACTTCCGGCGAATCGACCGGGTGACGCTCGAGGTTGGGGGGGACGACGCATGTCATCGCTGGGCGCGCGCTGGTGGCCCCGGACCGGGCGGGAGGTTGCGCCGGGAGCGGCGGCAGGCCGTTGGGACCGGTACGTCGACAACGGCCCCAACAGCAGCCGCGCGTATGCCGTGTACACACCGGCGGGCCTTAACCGGCACCAGAGCGTCCCGCTGGTCGTCGTGCTGCACGGCTGCAAGCAGTCGGGCGCAGAGGCAGCGCTCGGCACCGACGTCAATGCGTATGCCGACCGGGCCGGCTTCGTCGCGCTCTACCCCGAGCAGAGCGTCAGGGACAACCCGCAGCTCTGCTGGAACTGGTTCCGGCCGGGCCACCAGAGTCGCGGCCTCGGGGAGCCGGCCGCGATCGCGCGGATCACCGAGCAGGTGCTCAGCGGGCGGCACAGCCGGGGCGGGCCCAGGCTCGACCGCAACCGGGTGCACGTCATGGGCCTGTCGGCCGGCGGCGCCATGGCCGGTGTGCTGGCCGCCGCCTACCCGGACGTCTACGCCTCCGCCGGGATCCATTCGGCCCCGCAGTATGGCGCCGCGCGGAGCACCTTGACAGCGGTCATGGCGATGAGGAGCGGGGGGCCGGATCCGGAGCGTCAGGGTCGTCTGGCTCATGCCGCGATGGGACCGCGGGCCCGGGTCGTGCCGGTCATGGTCATCCAGGGCGACGCGGACACGACGGTCTGGACCAGCAATGGCGACAACGTGGTTCGTCAGTGGCTGGCCACCTCGCGGCTCGCCGCAGGAGGGCAGGTCAGTGACCGACCGGCGGGTGACGGGGACGACGGCAATGAGGGATCGGGGCTCGACTTCTCCCGGCCGGACACCAGCGAGGTGCTCAGCTCGCCGGGCGGGTTGTCCTACCGTGTGAGCTGCTGGAACGACGACGTCGGCCGGCCGGTGGTCCGGTACTGGCTCGTTGGGGATCTCGGACATGCCTGGTCGGGAGGGGTGAGCGCCGGTTCGTACACAGACTCACGGGGACCGAACGCCACCGAGGCGATGGTGACCTTCTTTGGCCAGTGCGCCAGGGACCGTGACCGGGCCAGCCTGGCGGTTCGCCCGCCGAGGCCGGGGTCCCGGGACCGGAGCGGCAGGTTCCGGGCGGGGACGGCCAGGCTTCGGGACTGGGCTGTCAGGGTACGGAACTCGTCTGGCAGGGTGCGGGATTCGTCGAGCGGGGTGCGGGATTCGTCGGGCGGGGTGCGGGACGGTGAACGATCAGGGTCCGGAATGGTCACGAACCCTGATCGCCGATCTAGCTAGCCTTCCGTCTGTCGCTGAACTGCTCTGGGTGCCGGCGGCGGTAGGCGGTACACGCACGACAGGCCCGGCAGTTTGACGGACATCCCTTTGTTGTCAAGATAAAACACCTGCTTCACCTAGAAACCCTTACCTCTCCATGGTTTCACCCTTTGGCCGCGGGTGTGGACAGATGGGGATTCCTGACGCTGTCTTGACGCCCTCTGTTAGTGATGTCACAGACCGCGCCAGTGCCCCGACCTGGCTCACCGCAGCGGAGAAACGTCGGCCAGACGGGGGAACTCAGCCCGGATGTCAACCGGACGTCAGCCGGATGATGCAGGCGCACTGAGCCGCCAGCCTCAGCCCGGGGCCGTCGGCAGACACCTCGGGCCCGGTGCTGAAGACCAGCTCGCCCGGCCCTGAGGGCAGCGTCTGCGGGTGGTCTGCCAGGTTGGCCAGCACGTCGAAGGTGCCCCGATGCACGATCAGCCAGCGACCCTCCTCGTCGAAGTCCATCCTGACCTGGTCAAGCCGGGGATCGGCCAGATCAGCGTTGTCCCGACGTAGCCCCAGCAGTCGCCGGTAGAGCGCCAGCATCTCTGCGTGCCCCGGCTCAGCCCGCTCGGCCCAGCGCAGCCTCGCCCCGGTGAAAGCCGCCGGGTCCTGGGGGTTGACGACCTCGCTCACCTCCCAGCCGTGGCGGGCGAACTCGGCGATCCGCCCGGTGGCGGTCACCTCGGCCAGCTCCGGCTGCGGGTGTGAGGTGAAGAAGGGCCAGGGCGTGCTGGCGGCCCACTCCTCACCCATGAAGAGCAGCGGTGTGAATGGCGAGGTCAGCAGCAGCGTGGCGCCGATCTTCAGCAGGCCGGGCGCGGCGATCCGGGGGAGCCGGTCGCCGGCGGCCCGGTTGCCGATCTGGTCGTGGTTCTGCAGGCACGCGACGAAGCGGTACCCGGGGGTGCGCGCGGTGTCCACCGGCTTACCGTGGTCGCGGCCCCGGAAGCTCGAGTACGTCCCGTCATGGAAGAACGCCCTGGTCAGCACCTTGGCCAGTGCCGACAGCGAGCCGAAGTCGGCGTAGTAGCCCTGCCGCTCCCCGGTCAGTGCCGCGTGCAGGGCGTGATGCACGTCGTCGTCCCACTGCCCGTCCAGCCCGTACCCGCCCTGTCCGCCACCGTCGTCATCGTCGCGGCTGCTGATCATGACCGGGTCGTTCAGGTCGGACTCGGCGATCAGCACCAGCGGCCGTCCCAGCTCTGCCGACAGCGCGCTGACCCTGGCCGACAGCTCGGCGAGCAGGTGCACCGGCGAGGTGTCCTTCAGCGCGTGCACCGCGTCCAGGCGCAGCGCGTCGACGTGGAACTCGGACAGCCAGGTCAGCGCGTTGTCCAGGATGTACTCGCGGACCGGTCCGGACGACTCGCCGTCCAGGTTGACCAGGTCGCCCCAGGTGTTGCGGCCGGTCTGCAGGTAGGGGCCGAAGCGCTGCAGGTAGTTGCCCGAGGCGCCGAGGTGGCTGTAGACGACGTCGAGTGTCACGGCCAGCCCGGCTCCATGGCAGGCGTCGACGAACCGCTTCAGGCCGTCCGGTCCGCCATAGGCCTCGTGCACGGCATACCAGAGCACGCCGTCGTAGCCCCAGTTCCAGATGCCGTTGAAGTCGTTGACCGGCAGGACCTCGACGTGGGTCACGCCCAGGCTGACCAGGTGGCCCAGGCGCCCGATCGCGGCGTCGAAGGTGCCGGCCTGGGTGAACGTGCCGATGTGCAGCTCGTAGAGGACCGAGCCCGGCAGGTCGCGGCCAGGCCAGCCATCGTCGGTCCAGCTGAAGTCGTCGGCATAGAAGCGGCTGGGTTCATGGACGCCACGAGGCTGCCGCCGGGATCGCGGGTCGGGCAGCACCTGTTCGTCGTCGTCCAGCAGGAACCCGTAGTCACGCCCCGGCAGGGCCGCGGCCACCTCAGCCTGCCACCAGCCGCCACCGACCGGCTCGAGATCTGTTGTCAGGAAGGGGTATTCGGCGTGCTGACCGGACTCACCAGGCTCGCCAGGATGTCCGATCGTGACTCGTTCCACGGCAATGGCAACCCGCACCCGGCCTGCGTCTGGTGCCCAGACCCTCACCTGCGGCACCAGCGCCTCCCGCCGCTCATCAGGAGTCCTCGAGAAGAAGCAGGGCCACCGGGTACTCGCTCAGGGCCTGTGCCACGGACAGCTCGCCGGAGTGGCTTGCGCCGGTGAAGACGTCGACATACTGACCGGGCGGAAGGGCGAGCACGGTGTCGCCCCAGCCGCCCTCAGCCGCCAGGCCAGCCGGCAGGCGGGTTGCCAGGGTGATGGCGCCGCCGCGGTCGAAGGCGACCAGATGTCCTTGAGAGGGCCCGTCGGTCGTCAGCGGCGTGTAGTCGGCGAACAGACCGGGATGATCCCGGCGGGCTCGCAGCGTCCGGCTGACCACCCACAGCTTCGCCAGCCCGGTGTCGTCCACGACGGGCGGGGCGCTCAGCGCGGTGAGCGCCGCCTGCCGGTAGCTGAAGTCGACCGGCCGCCGGTTGTCCGGGTCGACCAGCGAGTCATCCCACAGCTCGGTGCCCTGATAGACATCCGGCACACCGGGCATGGTCAGCTGGATCACCTTCTGCGACAACGAGTTCACCCAGCCATACGGCTCGATCAGCGCAGACATCGCGGCGATCAGCTCCTGCATCACCGGGTTGTCGTAGACGGCATCGACCGCGGCGTGCACGGCCTTCTCGAAGTCCTCGTTCCGGTCGACCCACTCGGTGCCGTCCGAGGCCTCACGCATGGCCTTCTCCGCGTAGGCCTGCAGCCGCGCCCGCCTCGGGTCACCAACGTGGTCGCCGACCGCCGTCAACCTGCCGGCCGACGATCCGGTGGCGGCCGTCGCCGTCGCCGGCAGCGCTACCGCGGTCTGCCAGAGCAGGTAGCCGAATGCCGCGTTCGGCACCGGAGACAGGGCCATCAGCCTCCGGGCGGTGCTTGCCCACTCCTGCGGCAGCTCGGCCAGCACCGCCAGGCGGGCCCGGATGTCCTCGCCACGTTTGGTGTCGTGGGTGGACAGGGTGGTCATCCCGGCCGGTGACACCTGCGCGCGGCGTTGCTGGGCAGCGTGGAAGTCGGCGACCCCGGCGCCGAAGGTGCCCGGATAGCCACCGACCTCGTTCAGCGCGATGAAGCGGCTGTAGCGGTAGTAGGCGGTGTCCTCGACCCCCTTGGCCATGATCGCGCCGGTCAGCTGCTGGAACCGGACGCAGAGCACGTCGGAGGGCTCGGACAGCCGTGGCAGCAGCGCCTCGATGGCCGGGCCAAGCTGCGGCCGGCGGGCGGTGGCACGCCGTACCGCCTCAGCCAGGTACTGCGCGCCGAGCGGCAGGTAGGAGCGGTACACCGGGAACCCGATCGCGAGCTCAGCGAGGGCAGCCTCCGCCTCCTCGACCTCCGGCACGAACCGGGCGAGCCGGCTGATCTCGGCCTGCAGGATGGTGCTGACCACCATCCGCTTGCCGTCCTCGATGTGCTGCTCGAAGTCGCGCTCGTCACCGGTGAGCTCCACGTACAGCCGGGTCATCGCGTCCTCGGCCGCCGGATCCACCATCAGGGCGTTGACCTCGCTCAGCGCGTCATACCCAGTCATTCCGGCGACCGGCCAGGTCGGCGGGAGCCGCTCGCCCGGCTCGGTGATCTTTTCCACCGTGATCCAGCAGCCGGGGGCCGCCTCCGCCAGCCGCTCGAGGTAGCCGCCGGGGTCGAGCAGGCCGTCCGGGTGGTCGATCCGAAGACCGCTCACCCCGTAGTCGGCCACCCAGCGAAGGATCTCCGTGTGGGTCGGCCGGAACACGGCAGGGTCCTCGACCCGCAGGCTGGCCAGCTGTGTCTCGGCGAAGAATCGGCGGTAGTTCTGGGTGGTGTCCGCGAAGCGGAAGCTGACCAGCTGGTAGTGCTGCCGGTCATGGACCGTCTGGGCGCTGCCCTCGCCGGTCCCGGGCGCGATCGGGTACCGATGCTCGTGATAGCGCAGCTCGCCGTCGCTGACAGTGAGGTCGTCGGCCGGGTTGGCGTCGTCGCCGAGCACCGGGATCAGGATCCGTCCGGCGTTGATTTGCCAGTCGATGTCGAACCAGCGGGCGAAGGGCGAGTCCTGGCCCTGTCGCAGCACATCCCACCAGGCGTGGTTCTCGGCCGGGACGGCCACCCCCATGTGGTTGGGCACGATATCCACGACCAGGCCCAGACCTGCCTCGTGGCCGGTCTGGCAGGCAAACGCCAGCGCGGCCAGCCCGTCCTCGCCGCCACGGGCCGGGTCGAGCAGCCGGTGGTCGACCACGTCATACCCGTGGCCTGACCCGGTGGTCGACCTCAGCAGGGGGGAGACGTACACCGCCCCGATGCCCAGCTCAGCCAGGTATCCGGTCACCGCGGCAGCCTCGAAGAGGCTGAACTCCGCGGTGACCTGGAGCCGGTAGGTGGCGCTGGGAACAATCTGCGTCTCGGGCACCTGGGTATCTTTCTCTACCTGCGCCTCGAGCGCCCCCGGCTGCGACCGCCGCCGGTGTACAAGGTCACGCCTGCAGCAGCAAGGGCGACCTGGATGAAGAACTCGATCCAGACATTTCCGACGCCCAGCTTCTGGGCAAGAAATGTGCCGGCAAGGGCTGCGACAATCCCGATACCCAGGGTCATCAGCAGTGAGATGTTCTGTCTCCCGCGGATGACCAGGCGGCCGAGACCGCCGACGATGGCGCCCACAATGATGGCGCTGATAATGCCGTTGATATCGATGTGATACTCCCTCGAGCGATATGGCGCGCTCACCGACGCATGGCGGCCCACCCTACAAGGGGCGGGCCGTGAATCGGTCATCCGCGGGATTGACGGGGGTCAGTACGCCGGGCCGGGAGGCTCGGCATACTGACCCCCGTGTTTGTTGAGCGGTTGAGCTGCTAGCCGAGCGCCTTCGCCTTCATGGAGTCGTACTCGGCCTGGGAGATGGCCCCGGAGTCCAGCAGCGACTTCGCCTGGGTGACCTGCTCGGACGGTGACGTGCCGCCCGCCACGTTCTTGATGTGGACTCCTGCTGAGACTGAACCTCCTTGGCACGCTCGACGTTCCGCTGGGCCATTCCGGAGCCGTTCACGATGATGTAGACGATCACCGTGAGGATCGGCAGGACGATCAGCAGGACGATCCAGCAGGCCTTGGCAATTCCGCTTGAACCCGGTTGCGGAAGATATCGGCGATGACCGAGAACAACACCATGAGGTATGCGAAGAACAGATACGCGACAAAGATGAACCAGATAATGTCCCCGAACGACATGACAATCGTTTCGGTTCTCCGAGTTCAAGCCTGAACTCTGGTGCTGCACCCAGGGAGGGTGGCGCGGTCAAATCCTGACACGTGCGACCACCGGTTGCCAGACCATTTCGGCGCGATGTTCTTCACCGCGTAAGGGCTGAGATGGTGCCGCTGAGGCCGATCGACGGCCACCGCAATATCGCCCCGGGCGGATGAGGCGCAACCGCTGTCACCGGGGTCTTCTGAGGGCAAGGCTCCGGGGGGCGCTGGGCCCGCGCAGGGCCCAGCGCCAAGCGGCCGGCGGACCCTCCCTCATCCGCAGGGAACGAGATCCGGTGGTGCCACCTCACCCGCCGCGGATGACGTGGGAGGCGAGGTCACCCCGATAAGTTGCCGATCACGATCCGTTCGAGACGAGAGACGAGGAATCATGACCGACAGCCAGGTGCAGGTATTCATCGCGGCGTTCGACAACGAGACCGAGGCCGGTGCTGCCCTCAAGGACTTCCGCACGATGAACCGCGAGGGGTCGATCGACCTCATCGATGCCGCCGTCATGGTGCACAGCACCGATGGCAAGGTCCACTTTGAGGAGACCGCGGACCCGAGCGGGAAGAAGTGGGCCAAGCGTGGCGCGATCGCCGGTGGTATCGCCGGCCTGATCTTCCCGCCGAGCATCCTCGTCGGTGCCGCGGTGGGTGCCGCCGGTGGTGGGATCTGGGGCAAGATCCGGGACAAGGGCTTCAAGGACGAGGACCTCAAGGCCATTGGCGAGAGCCTGGACCCGGGAACCTCGGCGATCATCGCGATCGCCGAGGACAAGGTGCTTGAGCGGCTGGAGACCGGCCTCGAGGGCTACAACAAGATCGCCCGGCACGCCCTGAGCGCAGAGGCGGCCGCTCGGATCACCGCCGAGATCGAGGATGAGAGCGACGCTGACGCCACGCCGAAGCCGAAGCCGCCGCCCAGCGCCGCCAACTAGCACCAGCAGCGCCAAGGCAGCACCCGACCAGCGATGGCCGGCTAGCCGGTACGCCGGCCGGCCGGTCATTCGCAGTGCCCTATCGCAGCTCTCGATGCCGCACGGCAACCGACCGGGCAGCGGTCTGCCCGGTCCCGGCGGTCAGGCAGCCAGGTCGCGGCGTCGCCACCCGACATACCCGAGACCCGCAAGGGCCGCGGCGGTCAGCGTGAGGGCCACCAGCGAGGTGACCCCGCCTGCCCCGACGGGCAGCAGCGGGGAGTGCCGGAACGGGGAGAGGTCCATCAGCCACGCAGGTGCATGGTAGAGCGCCCCGAACTCGCCGAGCGCGACGAACAGGGCCAGCACTCCCCAGAGCGCCCCGGTGAGCCTGGGCGCCCAGCCGAACACGGTCAGCACCAGACTCGCGACGACCCAGGCGGCCGGGATCTGGGCCAGCGAAGCCAGGGTGACCCGGCCGACCTGGCTGCCGTCGTGCAGGGAGAGCGCGGCGCCTGTGCCGGTCGACAGCCCGGCGAGCAGCATCAGCAGGGCCACCCCGGCCAGGGCGAAGCCGTAGTGGCTGGTGGCCCATCTGGTACGGGTCGTGGCAGTGGCCAGGAGGGATTCGCTGTGCCCCGCTGACTCCTCGCTGCGCAGGTGGCTGACCGCAGACAGGCCGTAGGCGGCCGCGATGATCCCCATGATGGCGATCTCGGAGGCCAGGAAGGCGTCGGTCAGGGCCTGGACGCCGCCAAGCTTCCTGATCATGTCCTGGGCCTGCGGCGAGGTCAGGAACTGGTCGGTGTTGCTGGCGAGCGACCCGATCACCACGCCGAAGAGGACGAAGGTCACTGCCCAGGCAGCGAGGATCCGGTCCTGGAGCCGTCTGGCCAGGCCCCAGACCCCCTTCAGGGCACCGTTCGCCGGGCCGGGGCGTTCCTGGCGAAGTCCGGCACCGAGGTCACGGCGGGCCCGCAGCAGGAACGCTGCCGGCACCACCACGGCGCAGAGCGCCAGTGGCAGGACCAGCACCCACCAGCGGTCCCCGGAATAGGCCCGGATCTGCTGGTTCCAGCCGATCGGCGACAGCCACGACAGCGCGGAGGGACCGGGCTCGGCGAGGTCGCCGACCGCGCGCAGCAGGTAGGTGATCGCGAGGACGATGAGCCCCATCCCGGTGGCCGCACGGGCGCTGGTGGTCACCTGGGCGGTCACCCCGGCCACGGCGCTGAAGGCCATTCCGGTGGTGGCCCAGCCCAGGCCGAACGCCAGCGAGCCGGCGGCTGGCAGCCCGCCGGCAGCGAGGGCTGCCGCGGTGAGCAGCCCGAGCAGGAGGCTGGCGCCGAAGCTGATCACCAGTGCGGCCGCCAGAGAGGCGTTGCGCCCCAGCCGCCCCCCGCTGAGCAGTTCGAGGCGCCCGCTCTCCTCGTCGGCGCGGGTGTGCCGGATCGTCACGAAGATCATCAGGGCGGCCAGGGCAGCGGTCATGAACGCGGTGTACTTGATCAGCGACAACGCACCCAGCGAGGAGGGGTCATAGATGCGTCCGAACATCGCCACCATCGAGGCGGTGCCGTTGATGGTGCGGGCCGCCTCGATCCGGCTGGTCAGATCGGGGAACAGGCCGGCACCGGCCGAGGCGCTGGTGCCGGCCATCATGGCGAACGCGAGGATCCACAAGGACAGCACCCAGCGGTCCCGGCGCAGGCCCAGCCGGACCAGGGCGCCGGTTCCGGCCAGCGTCTCACGCATGGTCGGTGTGTCCGGGGCCCGGGGTGGCCGCACCGTTGGGCACGTCGTTGATGCTGGCGCCGTAGTGACGAAGGAACAGCTCTTCCAGGGTCGGCGGCTGGCTGGTCAGGGTGATCAGGCCGGCGGCGGTCAGCGCCTGCATCAGCGGCGCCAGGCCGGAGGGCTCCACCTGGGCGCTCACCCGCCGGCCGGCCACCACGACGTCGTGCACCCCGGTCAGCCGGTCCAGGCCTTGCGGCACGGTCGTGACGTCGGCGGTCACCGAGGTCCGGGTCAGGTGGCGTAGCTGCTCGAGCTTGCCGGTCTCGACGACCTGGCCTGCGCGGATGATGCTGACCCGGTCGGACAGCGCCTCGGCCTCGCTGAGGATGTGGCTGCTCAGCAGCACCGTGCGCCCCTGGTCGCGCAGCTCACGAACGCAGCCGCGGAACGCCTCCTCCATCAGCGGGTCGAGGCCGCTGGTGGGCTCGTCCAGCAGGAACACCTCGGCGTCAGTGGCCAGCGCGGCGATGAGGGCGACCTTCTGACGGTTCCCCTTGGAGTAGGCCCGGGCCTTCTTCGTCGGGTCCAGGTCGAACATGGCGAGCAGCTCGTCCCGCCGGGCTGCGTCCTGGCCACCTTGCAGCCGGCCGAGCAGGTCGATCACCTCACCACCGGTCAGGTTCGGCCACAGCGCCACGTCGCCGGGGACGTAGGCAAGCTTGCGGTGCAGCGTTGCCACGCTGCTCCAGGGATCCAGGCCCAGCACCAGCAGGGAGCCGCCGTCGGAGCGCAACATGCCCAGCAGCAGTCGCAGCGTCGTCGACTTGCCGGCCCCGTTCGGGCCGAGGAAGCCGTGCACCTCGCCCTCAGCCACGGTCAGGTCCAGCCCGTCCAGAGCGGTCACCGGCCCGAAACGCTTGAGCACCCCGGTCATCTCCACCACGTTCGTCATGGCCAACACGCTAGTGCTACTGGCCGTGTCTATCGCGGCTCGGCACCCGGCGCAGGTCGGGCTGACCGGGGCGATCTTCGCTACCGCCCGGTCATGCTCCAGGTGTCGAAATCCGCCGCGGGGATGGGCTCGCTGATGTGGTGCCCCTGGGCCACGTCGCACCCCAGGCCGGCCAGCGCAGCCAGCAGCTCGGCGCTCTCGACCCCTTCGGCCACCATGGTCAGGCCAAGGTTGTGGCCGAGCGAGATCAGGCTCTGCACGATGAGTGAGTCCTTGGCGTCATGGGCCATCGACATCACGAACGACTTGTCGATCTTGAGGTCCGTGATGGGCAGGTCCTTGAGCTGGCTCAGGCTGGTGTACCCGGCACCGAAGTCGTCCAGGGACAGGCGGATCCCGAGAGCTGACAGCTTCTCCATCGTCTGGCGCGCCCGCTCTGGATCGATCATGATCGCCGACTCGGTCACCTCGAGCTCAAGCAGCCGCGCCGGCACGTCGTAGTCATCCAGGAGCTGGGCGATCAGGTCGACAAAGTTCTCGTCGTGCAGGTTTCGGACGGACAGGTTTACGGCGATCGGCAGTGGTCGGCCCTGGTCGATCCAGGTCCGCGCCTGCGCCAGCGCGATGTCCAGGACACGACGGGTCAGCGGGTTGATCAGTCCGGTGCGCTCGGCGACCGGGATGAAGTCATCGGGCATGACCAGGCCCTTCAGCGGGTGCTGCCAGCGCGCGAGGGCCTCGGCGCCGACCAGGGCTCCGGTGCTGGCGCTGACCTGGGGCTGGTAGTAGAGGACGAGCTCGTCGCACTCCAGCCCCCGACGCAGGTCGCCCACCAGCGCAAGCTTGCTGGCCGAGTGCTCATCGATGCTCGGGTCGTAGGCGAAGACGCCTAGGTGCTGGGTCTTGGCGACGTACATCGCGATATCGGCGTGCTGGATGAGACTGATGACGTTCTGGCCGTGCTCACCGGAGACCACCACTCCGATACTTCCCTCAACATCCAGGTCGACACCCTCGACGTGGAACGGGGCTTCCAGGGCGGCCAGCAGGGTAGCGGCGACCTCGACCGCCACGTCCACGCTCTTGACGTCCTGAAGCAGGATCGCGAACTCGTCACCGCCCAGGCGGGAGACGGTGTCGACCTCGCGCAGCCTGCCGGCCAGGCGCGGCCCGATCTGGCGGAGCAGCTCGTCGCCGTAGTGGTGGCCGAAGGTGTCGTTGACCTCCTTGAACCGCTCAAGGTCGAGCAGCAGCACCCCGACGGTGGTCCCGGTGCGCTCGGCGCCGAGCAGCGCCTGCTCGCACCTGTCGAAGAGCAGTGCCCGGTTGGGCAGACCGGTCAGCTCGTCATGCAGCGCCCGGTGCTCCATCTCCTGATGCAGCGCAAGGCGATCCGTGACATCGTGCCCGGTCAGCACCACCCCGTTCACGGAGGGGTCGCCGCTGAGGTCTTGCAGGGCCAGCTCGAAGGTCGAGCTGTGCTGGGTGCTGTTCAGTCGGAACTCGCCGATCGCCCTGTTCTCGGCGGTGGCGGTCTGCAGGGCCACCGAGAGCCGTGCCCGGTCCGCGGGATCGACGACGGCCAGGAGGTCGGCCAGCGTGGCGTCGGCAAGCGAGGTATCGGCTGCGCTGCCCTCGCGAGCGCGCCCGTTCGCCTCGTCCTCGCCGACGAGCAGGCGTTCCGCGGACGGGCTGGCGAAGGAGAGCTTGCCGTCCGGGTCGAGCACCAGGACCAGGTCCGACGACCTGTCGATCAGGGTGCGGTAGCGAGCCTCGCTCTGCTGCCGGGTCTGCTGGCGCACCTCGATGCGCCTGCGCCGGCCCTGCACCACGGTGACCGCCATCAGCGACAGCAGGACTGTGGCCAACACCCCCAGGTCCCCCCAGCGCTGAGCTTTGCCCGCCTGGGCCGACAGGTCCACGGCCAGGCTGTTGAGCGTCGCGGTGAGCTGCCCGACCAGGTGGAGCGACAGGGCCTGCTGCGTCAAGCCCTGAGCCAGCAGCCGCTGCTCTGCATCGACGGCGTGGTCGTAACTTTGGCTGAGCGTGGCGATGTCAGCGCCAGCCTCGGCGGACAGACCGAGGCTGACAGACTTGGCCAGGTGGGCGGCGGCGCGCTCGCGTGAGGCGACGACCTGCTGGCGGGCAGCCTCCGGAGGGATCCGGCCGCCGATCACCCGCCATAACAGCCCGTCCTGGAGCTGCGTCTCTGACACGTACGACTGCAGGTTGTCCTGCGCGGCGACCACGTTCTCGCCCTCGTGTTTGAGGTTCAGGGTGATCAGCAGGGGCAGGAGGAGCAACACCGAGGCCAGCAGCACCAGACCGGGCTTTTTCGCATGTCTGCGATCTCGCCAGGGCGTCACGGTGCGTCGCGCCGGCGGACGTCGCGACTTATCGTGCTGGTACTGGTGGCCATCATCGTCATCGTCCTTGGATGTGCGTGACCGGGATACCTGGCGAGATCAATTTTAGTCGGGCCAGCCAGCTGATGAGCACGTTTCCAGAAACCGGTGAGGTGGCTGACCGCCACGATAGGCGTCTATGCCAGGTCGGAGAGCGGAACCGCAGCGTCTGCCAGCCGGGTCGGGTCCACGGTGGCTGCGCCACGGATCAGCGCTTTGATGTCGTCGCCCTGGTCCCAGATGTTGGCATTCAGGCCGGCCAGCACGCGCCCGTCCTTCAGCCAGAAGGCCAGGAACTCGCGCCCCATACTGTCGCCGCGCAGCACCACCTGGTCCCAGTTGTCCGCGTAGCCGTTGTACTCCATCCCCAGGTCGTACTGGTCGGAGTAGAAGTACGGGAGCTTGGTGTATGGCCTCTCCTGGCCCAGCATGTTGCGCGCAGCGCTCTGGCCCTGGTTGACCGCGCTGGCCCAGTGCTCCATCCGAATCTGCTTGTTGTACCTGGCGTTCCAGGCCGAGGCGACGTCGCCGGCAGCGAAGACGTCGGGTGCGCTGGTGCGCAGGAGCTCGTCCACGACGATGCCGTTCTGCACTGTCAGCCCGGATGCTCGCGCCAGCTCGTCACGCGGGGTCGCGCCGACTCCCACGACGATGAGGTCACCCTGGACCACCGAGCCCTCCGAGGTCCGCACGCCCTGGGCGCCGCCGCTGCCCAGGATCGCCTCGATCCTGGTGGCAAGGTGCAGCTCGACCCCGTGCTCTCGGTGCAGGTCCCGGTAGACACCTCCGACCTCAGGCCCCAGAACCCGCTCCAGCGGCACGGCTCCGGGCGCCACTATCGCCACCTCGGCGCCCAGCTGGCGTGCGGAGGCGGCAACCTCGGAGCCGATCCAGCCGGCGCCGATGACCACGACCCGGCTCGCTGCGGTGATCGCCGAGCGCAGCGTGTCGGAGTCGCCCAGCCGGCGAAGGTACCGCACCCCCGGCAGGTCCGCTCCCGGCAGGGACAGGGTCCTGGGGGACGCGCCGGTGGCCAGCAGCAGCTTGCTGTACGACAGCTGGCTTCCGCCGGGCAGGGTGACTTTGCGGGCGGCCGGGTCGATGGACTCGACGCGGGTGCCGGTGATCAGCTCGATCTCGTGGTCGCGGTAGAAGCCCTCGTCATGGACATAGAGCCTGGCGGCCGGTTTCTCGCCGCGCAGATACTCCTTGGACAGCATCGGGCGCTCGTAGGGGCGCTCGGTCTCCTCGCCGATCAGCACCACCTTGCCGTCGAAGCCTTCGGCGCGCAGTGTCTCGGCGGCCTTGGCTCCGGCCACGCTGGCACCGACGATCACGAAGGTCTGATCTGCGGTCATGGGGCACTCCTCCGGGTGAGCTGGCTGGTGAGCAGATGGTATTGACGGTGAGGCTCTCGCGGAAGGTCAGCCGTTTCACTAAGCGTGGTTCGGCCATGATGCATCTAAGATAGATACATCATGGCAACAGCTTCTGGCGAGCCGTCCGCCTCCGAGCGGGCATACAGCTACGTCAAGGGCGGCATCCTGGACGGATCCCGCGAGGGCGGCCATTTCTTCACCGAGGGTGAGGTGGCCGAGGCAGTGGGTATCTCACGGACGCCGGTTCGTGAGGCGCTGCTACGCCTTGAGGTCGAGGGTCTTGTCCGGCTCTATCCCAAGAAGGGCGCGATGATCGTCCCCGTCTCCGTCCAGGAGGCCCAGGACGTCATCGAGGCGCGCGGCCTCATCGAGGAGTGGGCAGCGAGCCGGGTCTGGCCCTACCGGCAGGAGATCCTGGACGACCTCAGGGGTGCCCTCGACACGATGCGGGCCGCCGGCCGGGCCCACCACGTCGAGGACTTCGTGGCCGCCGACCAGACCTTTCATGAGGTCATCGTGTCCGCTGCCGGCAACTCCGTCCTGTCCCGGCAGTACCGCGCCCTCGGTGAGCGGCAACGGTGCGTCTCGCACTCGGCCCTCAGGGCCTCAGGGGCCGCGATGGGGCGGGCCGTATCGTCGCACCTCCATCTCATCGAGCTGCTGGACACCGGGACCAGAGACGAGTTCCTGGCCGCGACGTCCCAGCATCTGACACTGGCGCATCAGCTCATGGCCAGCGTCCGATGACCTTGCCGCACCCTCACCAGCCCACCCCCACCGACCCCACGCTGCGGTACCGCCTGGGTGGCCGGCATGCCTGGCTGGTGCTCTCAGCGGCGGTCGCCGTCTACATCCTGGCGGTCTTCCACCGCACCTCGCTGGGGGTGGCCGGTCTCATCGCGGCCGAGCGCTTCGACATCTCCTCAGCCCAGCTGGCGACCTTCACGATGGTGCAGCTGTTCGTGTACGCCGCCATGCAGATCCCGGTCGGGGTCATGCTCGACCGGGTCGGCGCCAAGAAGCTGCTGGTCAGCGGGGTGGTGCTGATGACCGGGGGTCAGTTCGCCTTCGCTTTCGCCACGACGTTCGGCGCCGGGGTGGCCGCACGGGTCTTCGTCGGCATGGGCGACGCGATGATCTTCATCAGCCTGATCCAGGTCGTCGCGTTGTGGTTCCCGCCGGCCCGCACCGCCATGGTGACCCAGATGACCGGCGTGGTCGGCCAGATCGGCGCGGTCGCCGCCACGGCGCCGCTGTCCGCGGCCCTGCACAGTGTCGGCTGGACCAGGTCGTTCGCCGGAGCGGCCAGCGTGGGCATCCTGCTGGGCCTGGTGCTGATCGTGGTCGTCCGCGACTCGCCCTACACCAACCACCATCGCGACGAGCTCAAGATGCGGGCGGTCGGCCGCGCGCTGAAGCTGGCCTGGGCCGAGCCAGGCACGCGGCTCGGGCTCTGGTCTCACTTCACCGTGCAGTTCGGCGCCACCGTGTTCGCCCTGCTGTGGGGGTTCCCCTTCCTCGTCTCAGGACAGGGACTGACCCCCGCAGCGGCCAGCGGCCTGCTCATCGTGATGACCGTCACCGCCATCGTGACCAGCCCCCTGGTCGGCGCGTTCGTGACCCGCTGGCCCTACTCGCGGTCCACCCTGGTGCTCTGGATCGTGGTCGCGATCATGGCTGTCTGGGCGGTCGTGCTGCTCTGGCCCGGGCGGGCGCCGCTGTGGCTGCTGGTCGTCCTGGTGATCGTGCTCGCGGTCGGCGGCCCCGGCTCCATGGTCGGCTTCGACCTGGCCCGGACCTTCAACCCGCCCACCCGGCTGGGCAGCGCGAGCGGCATCGTCAACGTGGGTGGCTTCGTCGCCTCCCTGAGCACCGTCGCGCTCATCGGGATCGTGCTCGACCAGGTCGCGCCGGGCGGGCCCGCGACATACACCGTTGACTCGTTCCGGGTGGCCATGTCGGTGCAGTACATCGTCTGGGTGATCGGGCTCGTCCAGATCCTGCGTTTCCGGCGCCGGGCCCGGGCAAGAGGGCGGCGCATGCTGGACGTCCGGCCCGCGGCCACCCTCCCGCCCGTGCCGGTCCCCTGACACCGAACGAGCAGGTCCGCCATGATGGCGCAGTCGTCAACCCGGCCGATGTCGGCCCGGCCGTGGTCCGGTGGCCAGCAGGTAGCCGTCCCGGTGCGCTGCGCGCCGTCGGGGCCCGTGCTCAGTGACCGGGAATCGTGTGGCCGGGAACCGGGTGGCCCGGACCGGTCCACCGGGCTGTCGTCATGCCGATGGCCGCGGCGCGGTCGATGGCCTCCTGGATGACCTTCTCCGCCTCGGCCCGGTCGCCCCAGTGGGCGCCCTCGACGGACTTGCCGGGCTCCAGGTCCTTGTAGGTCTCGAAGAAGTGCTGGATCTCAAGACGGTCGAACGCGCTGACGTCATCGAGGTCGGTGATGTGGGCCTGCCGCGGGTCGTGAGCCGGCACCATCAGGATCTTGTCGTCCCCGCCGGCCTCGTCGGTCATGTGGAACAGGCCGATCGCCCGCGCCCCGACCAGGCAGCCGGGGAAGGTGGGCTCCTCGAGCAGCACGAGAGCGTCCAGCGGGTCGCCATCCTCGCCGAGCGTGTCCTCGACGTAGCCGTAGTCGGCCGGGTACCGGGTGGAGGTGAACAGCAGTCGGTCCAGCCGGATGCGCCCCGTGGCGTGGTCCACCTCGTACTTGTTGCGGTGTCCCTTGGGGATCTCGATCGTGATGTCGTACTCCACAGCGGTGCCTTTCGATCGCGATTGGCTTCAAGCTCGGGCGTCAGGCTCCAGTATCTAGGCATATCCGCGATCGCGCGGGTTGAGCGCCACGACCCGGACAGGGAAGATATGGGGATGACCTCCACGGAAGCGGCCTCGCAGGCACTGAACACCACCGGGGCCAGCGGCCTGGTCGACTGGGGCTTCGCCAAGGCCACCGGTCGGCTGCTGGTCCAGGCCGGCCCCAGGGTCAGCCCCGATCAGGCCGCGGCGCTGGTCGGGTCGCTGCGGTCGGCGGCGCAGCGGGCCCGTGGCCCGGTTGCCGAGACCTCGCGGATGCAGGCCCCCGAGGGCGCCAGCCCGGTCCTGATCGTGGACCGCCCCGGCTGGATCGACGCCAACGTCGACTCGCTGCAGTCGATGCTGGAGCCGGTGATCACCGGGATGCTTGCCAGACGCAGGAACCCGCTGCCCGGCTCGCCCCTGGTGGTGGGGGTCGGCGGCAAGGTCACCGGCGCCGAGGTGGGCACCCTCACAGCCTTCCTGGCGAGCAAGATCCTGGGCCAGTACGACCTCGCTCCCGACGGCACGCCGCGCCTGCTGCTGGTGGCGCCCAACGTGATGCACACCGAGACCGAGATGGGCGTCGACCCCGAGGACTTCCGGCTTTGGGTCTGCCTGCACGAGGAGACCCACCGGGTGCAGTTCACGGCGGTGCCATGGCTGCGTCAGCATGTCATCGACTCAGCCCGCCGGCTGTCCCAGGACCTCACACCGGACCCGGACAAGCTCGGCGACCAGATCCTCCAGATCGCGCAGCACCTGCCGGATGCCCTGCGCAGCGGGGGCAACGGCCTGACCGACATCTTCGCCACGCCGCAGCAGCGTGTGCAGATCGCCAGGGTCACCGCGATCATGGCGCTGCTGGAGGGTCACGCCGATGTGGTCATGGACGACGTCGGGCCTGCGATCGTGCCCAGCGTCGAACGGATCCGGGCCAAGTTCCAGGAGCGGCGCCACACCGTCACCGGCATCGACAAGGTGCTGCGCAGGCTGCTCGGGCTCGAGGCCAAGATGCGTCAGTATCGCGACGGGGCCGTGTTCGTGCGGGCCGTCACCGAGCAGGTGGGCACCGACGGCTTCAACGCCGTCTGGACCTCGCCCGAGACCCTGCCGCTGCCCGACGAGATCGAGAACCCGTCCGCCTGGGTCCGGCGCGTCCACGGCTGACCGGCACCGACCCGTGAGCGGCCCCCATCGCGCCATCGCCGCCACCCGACTCGCCGTGCGCCGGGCGCTCGCCCGGCTGGCCTTGGAGCAGCCCGATCAGGTCGGCCCGGCCCCCCTGGTCAGCCAGCCGGACCAGGCCGCTCACCTCCCGCTGGTGCTGGTCGCCTGCAGCGGTGGCCCCGACTCCCTGGCGCTCGCCGCCGCGGTGGCCTTCGAGGCCCCGCGTGCCGGTCTGCACGCCGGCGCAGTGATCGTCGACCATGACCTGCAGGAAGGCTCTCTGGCGGCGGCCGGGCGGGCCGCAGACCAGTGCCGTTCGCTGGGCCTGGACCCGGTCGAGCTGGTCAGCGTCGAGGTGCGGCCCTCCGGCAGCGCGCAGGCCGGTTCTGGCTCCGGCCCGGAGTCGAGGGCCAGGGACGCGCGATACGGCGCCTTCGAGGAGGTCGCCCGGCGGCTGGGCGCGGTGGCCGTCCTGCTGGGTCATACCCGCGACGACCAGGCTGAGCAGGTCCTGCTGGGCCTGGCCCGGGGCTCCGGGGCCCGCTCACTGTCAGGTATGCCGGCCCGGCGCGGACGCTATCTCCGCCCCCTGCTGGGGGTGGGCCGGGCCACCACCGTGGCGGCCTGTGCGGCGGCCGGCCTCACTGTGTGGGTGGACCCGCACAACAGCGACCCGGCATACGGACGGGTGAGGGCACGTGGTCTGCTACCCGTGCTGGAGGCCGGGCTCGGCCCGGGAACCGTGGTGGCGCTGGCGCGGACGGCCGACCTTCTGCGCGAGGACGCCGATGCGCTCGACGACTTCGCAGCCCAGGCCCGCACCGAGCTCGGCCAGGGCGGTTCCAGCGGTGTCGAGGCGGCGGCGCTGCTGAGGCTGCCCAGGGCCATCCGCACCCGGGTCTGGCGGCTGCTCGCCCTGGAGGCAGGGTGTCCGCCCGGGGCGCTGATCTCTACCCATATCGAGTCGCTCGACACGCTTGTCACGGACTGGCGGGGGCAGGGCCCGATCGATCTCCCGGGCTACGTCCGGGGCAGCCGAACCGACGGGCGCGTACGGGTCGCGGCGATCCGTCAGGTTGAATAGGGCTGGACGGGCATGTGCGCGACCTCGCCCGTCACCGGAGCAGATCCACCACCAGCGCCTGCTCGCCACCGATCCAGAGTCACCATGCACACGGGCTCATCGCCTGTTCAGACCTTTCAAGGAGTTGTTGTGGACGCCGCCGATATGGGAGCCGACCTCGAACGGGTGCTCGTCACCGAGGAGCAGATCCGGGTTCGGCTGGCCGAGCTTGCCGGTGAGATCTGGAGTGACTACGAGGGCAAAGACCTCCTGCTGGTGGGCGTACTGAAGGGTGCGGTCATGGTGATGTCCGACCTCATGCGGGCGCTGCCGGGCACGGCACCGATGGACTGGATGGCCATCTCGTCCTACGGCTCGGGCACCAAGAGCTCGGGGGTCGTCCGGATCCTCAAGGACCTCGACACCGACATCACCGACAAGCATGTGCTGATCGTCGAGGACATCGTCGACTCCGGCCTGACCCTGAGCTGGATCCGGGCCAACCTCGAGTCGCGCTCGGCGGCCTCGGTGGAGATCGTCACGCTGCTGCGCAAGCCGGAGGCCGCCAAGGTCAGGGTCGACGTCAAGTACGTGGGCTTCGACATCCCCAACGAGTTCGTCGTCGGCTACGGGCTCGACTACGCCGAGAAGTTCCGGAACCTGCGCGATGTGGGCACCCTGGCTCCACACGTCTACGCCTGAGGCCGGAACGTCGGGCACTGGATAGGCGTTTGGAACCGTGTCGGGCGTTTGACTGACAGCCATCCGGCCACCCTGTGCGGTGTACGGTCGTTATGACTGTTGATCGTGCTCGCTGAAGAACACGGTTGACATCGCCTGGCTGACATCTCTGAACGGGTGTGGCTGGCACTGACAGGGCGGAACGAGCAGGAGGGACGGGGCGCCAAGCCCCGCAAGACAGACATGGACTTCAAGCGCATCATTCGCACCCCGATCCTGTGGGTTGTGCTCATCCTGGGTACCGGCCTGCTGTTGCTCACCCTGGCGGGTTCTGACGGCTTCGTCCGGATCGACACCTCGGCCGCCCAGAAGCTGATCAACAACGGGTCGGTGGAGTCGGCCAAGTTCGTCGGTGACGACCAGCTCAACCTCACCCTCAAGGCGGGCAAGTCGTACACCGACGGTGACAAGGTCAAGGACGCCAACAAGGTGATGGCCTACTACGTCCCCCAGCGCGGCGAGACCCTGGTCAACGAGCTCACGACCCACCAGCCGCCCAAGGGCTACACCGACGACCCGCCCCAGCAGAACTGGTTCCTGACCATCCTGGGCACGCTCCTTCCGCTGATCATCATCCTCGGCCTGTTCTGGTTCCTGATGAGCCAGATGCAGGGCGGCGGGTCCAAGGTCATGCAGTTCGGCAAGAGCAAGGCCAAGCTGGCCAACAAGGACACGCCCAAGGTCACCTTCGCCGACGTTGCCGGGGTGGACGAGGCTGTCGAGGAGCTGCTGGAGATCAAGGAGTTCCTGGCCGAGCCGGCCAAGTTCCTCGCGGTCGGCGCCAAGATCCCCAAGGGCGTCCTGCTCTACGGACCTCCCGGCACCGGCAAGACCCTGCTGGCGCGCGCCGTCGCGGGCGAGGCCGGGGTGCCGTTCTACTCCATCTCCGGCTCGGACTTCGTCGAGATGTTCGTCGGTGTCGGCGCGTCGCG
>JBBRZQ010000026.1:0-40898 GCA_038236535.1 Actinomycetales bacterium | reverse complement strand
TACCCCATGAAGTCGGCAACGTGCCAGTTGACGGGCCCGTTGTGCAGCTCCTGCGGGGTGCCAACCTGCTGGACCCGGCCCTCACGAAGCACCACGAGGCGGTCCGCCATGGACAGTGCCTCTTCCTGGTCATGGGTGACATACAGGGTGGTCAGGCCCAGCGACGTGTGCAGGCGCCGGATCTCGGTGCGCATCTCCAGACGCAGCTTGGCGTCGAGGTTGGACAACGGCTCGTCCATCAGGACCAGCCGGGGCTCCACGACGACGGCCCGGGCGATGGCGACCCGCTGCTGCTGGCCGCCGGAGAGCTGGCCAGGCAGCTTGGTGGCGTGCTCCTCGAGCTTGACCAGGGCGATCGCCTCGGCCACCCGGCGCTTCACCTCGGGCTTGGAGACATTGCGCATCTGCAGGCCGAACGCGATGTTCTTCTCGACGGTCAGGTGCGGAAACAGGGCGTAGTTCTGGAACACCATCCCGAACCCGCGCTTCTCGGCGGCGATCGTATCGACCCGCTTGCCGTCGATCAGGATCTCACCGTGGGTGAGCGGGAGCAGGCCGGCGATGCAGTTCAGCGCGGTGGACTTCCCGCAGCCCGACGGCCCGAGCAGGGCGATGAACTCGCCCGCCCGGACTGTCAGGTTGAGGTCCTCCAGGGCATTGCGACCGCCAAAGCTCCGACCCACACCGTGCAGCTCCAGTGACTCGAACGTACTGGCGGCTATGGTCATGGCTACTTCGCCTTGAACTTTCCGCTGCCGATGGTGCGGTCCCAGATGTCGAAGGCCTTCACCATCAGCTCGGGGGTCAGCGGGGTGGCCTTCGGCGTCTTGGCGATCAGCGGGTCGTACCAGGTGCGGCCGTACTTCGCGATGACCTCCTGGCTGGCCTTGGGCGCCTTGTCCAGGGTGGCACCGGTGATCGCCGGGCCCGGGTAGAAGTAGCCGCTGTCGTAGGCCTTGGCATTCTGCTCAGGGGTGAGCATGTCCTGCAGGAGCAGCAGGATCGCGGACAGCTTGTCGGCGGTCTGGCCCTTGGGGACGGCGGCATACTGCGCGTCGGTGACCCAGGTGAACGTGTCGAAGGCAGCGGCCTGGATGGTCGCCGGCTCCTTGCTGAGGGCGCGCGGGTTGATGTCCCAGCCGGTGGTGGTCGGGATCAGGGCCCAGGTGCCGTCTGCCATGTTGGAGATGACCTGCCCGGTGCCGGTCGGGTAGTTCTGGATGGTGGAGCCCAGGTCCTTGAGATAGGCCCAGGTCTTGTCCCAGCCGTTGACCGGGTCCTTCGGGTCCTTGTCGCCCAGGATGTAGGGAAGGCCCATCAGGAACGTGCGTCCGGGGCCGGAGTTCGCCGGGCGGGCGTAGCCGAACTTGCCGGGGTTCGCCTTGGCCCAGGCCAGCAGCGCCTCGGGGGTCTTCGGGACCTGCTTGACCACGGCCGGGTTGTACTGGATCAGCGGGCCGGACGGGTAGTAGACGGTGGCCACGCCGAAGCCTTGTGCCAGGTCCTGCATCTTGGCTGCCGGCTCCAGGTAGTTCTTCTGGTTCGAGAGCCGGTCGGCGTAGTCCTTGACGATGGGCACCCACAGGTTCTGCCCTATACCGGCCGAGAGACCGTCCGTGCCGGTCATCACCAGGTCGACCGACAGCTTGCCGCTGGCGACCTGGGGCTTGATGTTGCCGACCAGGTCGGGGGCGCCGCCGCTCTCCCAGGTGACCGCGGAGATGATCTCGGGGTTCTTCTTCACGAAGTCGTCGATCATCGGCTGGGTGAGCTTCTGGTTGCCTGCCACGTCAAGGATGTGCAGGGTGACCGCCGCGGAGGGCTTGGCCGGGATCGAGCTTCCCGCCGCCGCTGCAGTCTGTGGAGCCTTACCGGAGTTCGGGGCTGCGCAACCGGCGACCACCAAGGCAACCACCGCGACGGCAGACGCGATGTATGTACTTCTGCGAACACGCATCGAACGATCCTTCCTGTACTTCACCTAGACGTGGGTGTCTAGAAGTTCTTGGCGCCGGACGGCGGCCCGGCTAACGAGCAAGGACCGAGGCGGCCGAAAGTCTGCGCAGGTTCACCACGCCCGTCGACTGCCTGACGGCGAGCTGGAACGACAGGTCGTGGTGGTGGTACGGAGGGGTATCGGGGTGCCGCACCAGGCCCAGGACCATGGCGGTCGCGGCGCGCCCGCAGTTCACCAGCGGTATGCCGACACTGCTCAGCGAGGGCGCGGTCAGCCGTGACATGGGCAGGTTGTCGATCCCGACCACGCTGAGGTCCTCGGGCACCCGGATGCCCCGCTGGCGGAACCGGTCCAGCAGGCCGTAGGCGACCAGGTCGTTGTAGGCCAGCACCGCGGTGGCCTTGCTGGCGATGACGAGGTCGGCGGCGGCGACCCCGCCGGAGACGTACGGCTGGAAGGAGCCGAGGTCGATCAGCTCGGTGTCCGCGCTCTGCGCGACGACGGTCCGCAGCGACTCGAGGCGGCGCATGTTCGACCACGAGGTACTGGGCCCGCCCACCCAGGCGATGGTCCGGTGCCCCAGGGCGTGCAGGTGCTCCATGGCCAGCCGGATGCCGTCGAGATTGTCGATCTCCACGGTGGGCACGTCCCCGCACCGGCGGTTGACCAGCACCAGGGTGCACTCATCGGCCAGGGCGGTGATCACGTGGTCGGGGGCCCGCGGGGAGCACATCACCATGCCATCGACCCGCTGGGCGAGGTCCCGGACGAGGTCCGCCTCCTGGCTGGGGTCCTCGTCGGAGTCCGAGATGATCACGGCGTACCCCAGGTCGCGTGCCTTGCTCTGCACGCCCTTGGTGACCGAGGCGAAGAACGGGTTCTCGAGGTCGGGGACGATCAGCCCGATGATGCCGGTGCGGCCGGTGATCAGGCCGCGGGCTGCCAGGTTCGGGCGATAGCCCATCCCGCGGGCGGTGTCCAGGACCTTGGCCAGGGTGGCCGGCGCCACGTCATCCGGCTTGGCGATGGCCCGGGACACAGTGGAGATCGACACGCCCGCAACGCGGGCAACATCTCTGGCGCTGACAGCCACCGACCACACCTCCGCTGGTGCGGGACCACCGCTTTGCGTGGTCCGTTGCCCCAGTATGCAAACCATTGCACCAATTCGTCAAATCGCTGTCATCCAGTCGTCCTGACCAGGCCACTGAGAGAGTGCCTGCTCCGGTTAAGATGCAGGTCAGAGACCTACAGAGGAAGATTCACCGCACGGTGCTAGGCTTCACCTGCTCGTTCATTGAGTGTCAGTCCCGCGCCGAAGGAGACGGAATTGAAGATCCAGGAGGTCGACGTTCTGGTCACCAGCCCCGGCCGCAACTTCGTCACCCTCAGGCTCACCACCAGCGACGGCGTGGTCGGCCTCGGTGACGCCACGCTGAACGGGCGCGAGCTCGCCGTCGCCTGCTACCTGCGCGACCACCTCGCGCCGCTGCTGGTCGGCCGCGAGGCGGACAACATCGAGGACACCTGGCAGTACCTCTACCGCGGGCCCTACTGGCGTCGCGGACCGGTCACCATGGCGGCCATCGCGGCGGTGGACATGGCCCTGTGGGACATCAAGGGCAAGGTCGCCGGCCTGCCCGTGTACCAGCTGCTCGGGGGACGGAGCCGCCGCGGCGCGCTCGCCTACGGCCACGCCTCCGGCACCACCGTCGAGGCGACGTTCACCGCGATCCGCAACCTGCTCGATGACGGGTTCCGGGCCATCCGCGTGCAGAGCGGGGTGCCCGGGCTGGCCAAGGTGTACGGCGTCGGCCACGACCAGCTGGCCGGCCAGAAGGACGACTACGAGCCCGCGGAACGCACCGCAGTACCGGTCGAGGAGGACTGGGACAGCGCGGCCTACCTGCGGCACATTCCCGACGTATTCGCAAAGGTACGAGCCGAGTTCGGCCCGGACCTGACCCTGCTGCACGACGCGCACCACCGGCTGACCCCCAACGAGGCCGCCCGGCTCGGCCGGTCCCTGGAGCCGTTCAACCTGTTCTGGCTCGAGGACTGCACCCCCGCGGAGAACCAGGAGGGCCTGCGCCGGGTGCGCTCGCAGACGACCACACCGCTGGCGATCGGCGAGGTGCTCAACAGCGTCTTCGACTACCAGACCCTGATCGGCGAACAGCTCATCGACTACGTGCGCTCCTCACCGACCCACGCCGGCGGGATCACCGGGCTCCGAAAGATCCTGGACTTCGCCGCGATCTACCAGATCAGGTCCGGGATCCACGGGCCGACGGACGTCTCGCCGGTGGGCATGGCTGCGGCGCTGCACCTCGACATCGCGATCCACAACTTCGGCATCCAGGAGTTCATGCCGCACAACGAGCGCACGCTCGAGGTGTTCCGGACGGGCTACACGTTCACCGACGGGCTGCTGGATCCCGGGGAGAGCCCGGGCCTGGGGGTCGAGCTGGACGAGCAGGCAGCACGCGCCTTCGAGTACACGCCCGCGTACCTGCCGGTGAACCGGCTCCTCGACGGCACGATGCACGACTGGTGACCCGATGACCATCCACCAGGAAGGACTCCCAGCCACCGGGGGACGCAGCGATGCCCTGCTCGCCGGCCTGCACGTGATGCCACTGGCGCAGTGCGCGATCACCCTCAAGGACGGCGACGACGTGGCGGTGACCACTCGCGAGCTGCTGGCCGGCACCAGGGTGCTCATCTGCGGGCAGGTGCTCGCCCTGCCCGGCGACGTGCCGCGAGGCCACAAGATCGCGGTCCGGGACCTGGCTGCCGGCGCGGCCGTGCACAAGTACGGCCAGTCCATCGGCTGCGCGAGCGTGGCCATCGCGGCGGGCGACCACGTGCACACCCACAACCTCGGTATGGACAACACCCGCCGGCCTTACCAGTTCGGCACCGCCCGGACGACGCTGGCTGCCCCGGCCGGCCCGCCACGCACCTTCCAGGGCTACCGCAGGGCGAACGGCAGGGTCGGCACCCGCAACGTGGTCGCGGTGCTGACCTCGGTGAACTGCTCGGCATCGGCGGCCACCATGATCGCCGACCGGTTCGCAGGCACGGTCCTGGACGCGTTCCCGAACGTCGACGGGGTGGTCGCGCTGACCCACCAGAGCGGCTGCGGGCTCGTCACCGGCAGCGATGGCGCGAACACGCTGGTGCGCACCCTCCGCGGCTACGCCCGGCACCCGAACGTCGGCGGGCTGCTGGTGCTGGGGCTGGGCTGCGAGATGGTGCCGGTGGCCTCACTGGTCGAGGGTCTGGACCTGCCGGCCGACACGATCGTGCACACCCTGACGATTCAGGACATCGGGGGAGTGCGGGCCACCGTCCGGGCCGGCGTCGAGCTGATCCGCGGGATGCTCCCGGTGCTGGACGCCCGCCGCCGCGAACCGGCCCCGGTCAGCGAGCTGGTGCTGGGCCTCAACTGCGGGGGCTCGGACGGCTACTCAGGGATCAGCGCGAACCCTGCCCTCGGCCACGCGTCGGACAGGCTCGTTGCGGCCGGCGGCACCTCGATCCTGGCCGAGACGCCCGAGGTCTTCGGCGCCGAGGACCTGCTCACCCGCCGGGCCGTCTCGCAAGAGGTGGGACGCCACCTGCTCGAGCGGATCGACTGGTGGAAGGAGTATGCCCGGGCCGGCGGCGGAACCCTGGACAATAACCCGTCACCTGGCAACAAGGCGGGTGGGCTGACCACCATCCTGGAGAAGTCGATGGGCGCGGTGGCCAAGGCTGGGCAGGCCGACCTGGCCGCCGTCTACGAGTATGCCGAGCCCGTCACCGCGCGCGGACTGGTGTTCATGGACACTCCCGGGTACGACCCGGTCTCGGTCACCGGGATCGTGGCCGGCGGGGCCACCGTGGTCTGCTTCACGACCGGGCGCGGCTCGGTGTTCGGATGCCGTCCGACCCCGTCGATCAAGCTGGCGACCAACACCGAGATGTACCGCCGGATGGCTGATGACATGGACCTCAACTGTGGCCGGATCGTTGACGGCACAGCGGGACTGACCGAGGTGGGCGACGAGATCTTCGAGCTCATCATCGCTGTCGCCTCAGGTCAGCGGACCGTCAGCGAGGAGCTCGGCATCGGCCAGCAGGAGTTCGTCCCCTGGCAGCTGGGCGCCGTCACATGAGATATGAACAGATGAAGAGGACACCCATGAAAGACCTGCAGAGCCATCCGTTTCCGCTCGAGGTCCACCCGGACAGGCTGCTGCCCGTGGACCCTGCGGTCCGGCAGATCGCCCGCCGGCTCTACAAGAGCGTCCAGGATCTCCCGATCATCTCCCCGCACGGTCACGTGGACCCGCGGATCCTGCTGGACGACATACCGTTCCGGGACCCGGCTGAGCTGTTCGTGACTCCGGACCACTACGTCACCCGGCTGCTGCACGCCTCGGGGGTTCCGCTGGAGACCCTCGGTGTCGGCCAGGGCCCGCTCAGCGAGGCTGCGGCACGCGAGGCGTGGCGCCTGCTCTGCTCGCACTGGCACATCTACCGGGCCACCCCGGTGCGTTACTGGCTGGAGTCCGAGCTGTCCGAGATCTTCGGCGTCACCGTCCGGCCCTCGGCCGACACCGCCGATGCCATCTACGACCATCTCGCGGAGCGGCTGGGCCAGGAGGCCTACCAGCCGCGGGCGCTGTTCAGGCGGTTCAACATCCAGGTCCTGGCGACCACGGACGACCCGTGCGACGACCTGTCGGTGCACGCCGCCCTGGTCGCCGACCCGACCTGGTCCGGCCGCGTCGTCCCGACCTTCCGCCCCGACCGCTACCTCGAGGCGTCCGAGCCGGGCTGGCCGGCAGCCATCGTCCGCCTCGGTGAGGTCTCGGGTGTCGACACCGACACCTACTCCGGCTGGGTCGCCGCGATGGAGAGCCGGCGTCGCTACTTCATCGAGCACGGCGCGAAGTCCGCGGACCACGCCCACACGGATGCGGGCACCGAACCGCTGGAGAGCTCAGAGGCAGACAGGATCTATCGGGCTGCCCGAGCAGGCACGGCCACGCTGCCCGAGGCAGTCGCCCTGCGCCGGCACATGCTGCTGGAGATGGCGCGCATGTCCACCGAGGACGGGCTGACCATGACGCTGCACATCGGCGTACGGCGCGGTCACCACGGACCCTCGAACTCCAGGTTCGGGCCGGACACCGGCTGCGACATCCCGCTGCGCGGCGACTTCACCGACCCGCTGCGGCCCCTGCTCGAACGGTTCGGCACCCACCCCAACCTGAACCTGGTGATCTTCACCCTCGACGAGACGGTCTTCTCCCGCGAGCTGGCGCCACTGGCCGGCTTCTACCCGTCGGTGTACATCGGTGCGCCCTGGTGGTTCCTGGACGCTCCCGACGCAGTCCGCCGCTGGCGCTCGGCGATCACCGACACCGTGGGCTTCTCCCGCACCTCGGGCTTCATCGACGACACCCGCGCGTTCTGCTCCATCCCGGCCCGGCACGACATGTCGCGGCGCCTGGACAGCGGCCACCTGGCCCAGCTGGTCGCCGAGCACCGGATCGACGAGGACGAGGCCGAAGAGACCGCGGTCGACCTGGTCGCCGGCCGTCCGATGGAGGTCTTCAAGCTGTGAGCGAGCTCCACCGGTCAGAACCGGGTATGTCGGCACCCCCCGTTCGCCACGTCCACCTCGGGCTGGGCAACTTCTTCCGGGCCCACCAGGCCTGGTACAGCAGCCATTCCCCAGACGCCGACGGATGGGGCATCGCCGCCTTCACCGGGCGCGGCTCCGAGCGCTCGAACGCGGTTGCCGCTGCTCTGCGGGCGCAGGACGGCCTCTACACGCTGATCACCCGGGGGAGTGGCGGTGATCGTTTCGAGACCATCTCCAGCATCGCCGCGGTGCATACCGCCGAAGACCATGCGGCCTGGCTCGGCTACTTCGCCGACCCGCTCATGCAGGTGGTCAGCACCACGGTCACCGAGGCCGGGTACCTGCGTGGGGCGGACGGCGGTCTGGACGTGGACCAGGCCGAGGTCCAGGCCGAGGCTGCCGCCCTGCGAGCTGACCCGGCGACGCCGGTTCGGACGGCTCCGGCCAGGCTGGTGGCCGGTCTGGCAGCTCGTCGTGCGGCCGGTGCCGGTGCGCTGACGATGGTCCCCTGCGACAACCTGCCGGGGAACGGCCCGGCCGTGGCCAGGGTCATCGGCGATATGGCCGAGCTCGTCGACCCGGCGCTGACCCGGTGGATCACCGCCAACGTGGCGTACGTGACCACGATGGTGGACCGGATCACCCCCGTGCCCACCGCGCATGACATTGCCGGCGCTCAGGCGCAGACCGGCGTGCACGACCGCGCGGCGGTGGTCACCGAACCCTTCAGCGAGTGGGTGATCGGCGGTGAGTTCGCGGCCGGCCGGCCACGCTGGGAGGACGCCGGGGTGACCTTCACCGACGACGTGGCCCCGTTCGAGCAGCGAAAGCTCGCACTTCTCAACGGCGCCCACTCGATGCTCGCCTACGCAGGCTCCCTCCGGGGGCATGTCACGGTGGCCGACGCCATGCTCGACCCGACCTGTCTGGGCTGGCTGGAGCAGTGGTGGGAGGCGGCCTCGCGGCACCTGACCTTGCCCGACGCGGACAACCTCGCCTACCGTGCGGCACTGACCGAGCGTTTCGCCAACCCGCGCATGTTGCACCGCCTCGACCAGATCGCCTGGGACGGCTCCCAGAAGCTGCCGATCCGCGTCCTGCCGACCCTGCGTCTGGAGTGGGCGGCCGGGCGCCTCCCGCCGGGCGCCATCCGCCCGGTGGCTGCCTGGGTGTGCCACCTTCGCGGAGCCGGCGCCACGGTGACCGATGCCAGCGCGGCGCAGTTCCGTGAGCTGGCCTCAGGCCCGCTGCCCGACGCGGTACGCCACGTGCTCACCGCCCTTGACCCCGAGCTGGCGGCCGACCCCGCAGTGCTGGCCGCTGTCGTTGTCGGGGCCCAAGAGCTCGGGCAGTCCGGCCAGCAGAACTGAGCTACCAGGAGGCACTCGATGGAACAGACATGGCGTTGGTTCGGCCCGAACGACCCGATCACCCTGGCGGACATCAGGGCGACCGGTGCCACCGGGGTGGTGACCGCCCTGCACGAGGTGCCCAACGGCGAGCCGTGGACGGTGGCAGCCATCGCGGACCGCAAGGCGCTGGTCGAGGCCTCCGGCCTGACCTGGTCGGTGGTCGAGAGCGTGCCGGTGCACGAGGACATCAAGCGCGGCGGCCCCTTGCGCGATCAGTGGATCGAGGCCTACCAGGAGAGTCTGCGCAATCTTGGTGCCAACGGCATCGACATCGTCTGCTACAACTTCATGCCGATCCTGGACTGGACCCGTACCGACCTGAGATACCTGATGCCCGACGGCAGCTGGGCACTGCGCTTCGACCAGGACGCGTTCGCCGCGTTCGACCTGTTCATCCTGGGCAGGCCGGCGGCCGAGGCCGAGCATCACGAGGCGGGCATCGAGCGTGCCCGGGCCTACTTCGACAGCCTCTCGGCGCAGGGCCGGGAGCTGCTGAGCGCCAACATCATCGCCGGGCTGCCGGGCTCGGAGGAGGGATACACCCTCGACTCCTTCCGGGAGATGCTGGCGACGTATGCCGACGTCGACGCCGGCGCGCTGCGCGAGAACCTCGGGTACTTCCTGCGGGCGGTGGTTCCGGTGGCCCAGGAGTCCGGGGTCCGGCTGGCGATCCACCCCGACGACCCGCCGCGCCCGATACTGGGCCTGCCGCGGGTGGTCTCGACGAGGGCGGACCTCCAGTGGCTGCTCGACGCGGCGCCCGGAGAGGCGAACGGGCTGACCTTCTGCACCGGCTCGCTCGGGGTCCGGGCCGACAACGAGCTGGCCGAGATGGCCACCCATTTTGCCCCGAAGATCTACTTCGCGCACCTGCGCTCGACCCAGCGTGAGCAGAACCCGCTCAGCTTCCACGAAGCCGACCACACCGCTGGCGACGTCGACATGGTGGCGGTCATCGCCGCTCTGGTGGGGGAGGAGCGCCGACGCGAGCGCGAGGGCGGGCCGAGGATCCCGTTGCGCCCCGACCACGGCCACCAGCTGCTCGACGACCAGCACCGGCGGTCCAACCCTGGCTACTCACTGATCGGCCGGCTCAAAGGACTGGCCGAGCTGCGCGGCATCGAGCTTGCCGTGCGCAGGCTGCTTCCCTGAACCAGCCGCGGGGACCTCGTCACGGGCCTGGGCTCCAGCGTCGGTCGAGGGCCGGTCGGCACCCCTCGGAGGGAGCGCCGGGCCGTGGCTACCTCTTCGGGCAGTGCCGGCGGACGGCGGGGGTGAGCAGCAGCGCCAGGACAACCACGGCCACCACCAGGACCAGCACCGTCCGGGTCTGGGTGGGAGTGGTCATCATCCACAGGACGCTCTGGCTGATGCCCAGGACAGCAAAGACCAGGGTGGTCAGCCACGAACTATATGACCCGCTCGTGATGCCCTTGCCGAGCACGAAAGAGATCAACGCCACGACGATGGCGAAGAGGTCCGCCACCATGGCGATCCCTCGTGCGGCGGGGCTGATCAGACCCACGTGCGCGACCACGATGGCCAGCTGGACCAGAGTCAGCAGCGCGACCCCGTAGAGGATCGATACCAGAGCCCTGACCAAGATGGGTGCGGTCTGGAACCCAGCCAGGATCGACAGCCTCTGTGGCGCGGGTGGAGTTGTGCCCGACATGGGGGAGCCCTTCCTCGTCATGGACCGCAGAAAGCCGGCATAGCTGTCGGCATCCTGGGTGTGCTGGTCACGATGCCAGGCTGCCTGGCTGCCCGGACTGGTTGAATCTGGCAAGGATAGGCGAGTGCTCATCCGGCCGCACGGCGGCCGCAGACTTGCTCCTTGATCCCAGCGTCGCGAAGACTGCTGCTCAGGATCTCGGTGGGGCCACCGACTCTCGAAGGACGGGCAGGCAGGGCATCAGGGTGCGTCGAGCCACACCCTCGAGGTCTCTGGCGAACAGCCGCTCGGCTGCCCATCGGCCCATGTCATAGAACGGCAGCCGGACGTTGGTGATCGCCGGCGAGAGGCGCGCCACCAGCTGGTCGTGGTCGTCGTAGCCGACCAGGGACATCTCGGCCGGCACGTCAACTCCCTTCTCCCGCAACGCCATCAGTGCCCCGACGGCCATCCGGTCGTTGCCGCAGAGGATGGCGGTCGGCCTGTTGGGCTTGGCCAGCAGCTCCAGGGTGAGCTCGTATCCCGAGTCGGCCTGATAGTTGCCCGCGCTCACCACCTGGTCAGCCGGGTTGATGCCGGCGCGGCGCAGCTCCTCGCGGAACCCGCGCAGGCGGGCGCGGGTCGCCCACACCCCGGGGACACCCGTGAGGTAGGCCATCCTCGTGTGGCCGGCCTCGATGAGGATGCGGACGGCGTGGCGACCACCACCCACCTCGTCGGGCAGAACGCAGGGGATGGCACCTTTTGCCGCAAAACAGTTCACCAGGATAGTAGGAGCCCGAGATTCATCAGGGGGCAACGTGACTCGCCGGGTGCCGGCGGCGGCAAAGATGATGCTGTCCACCTGGCGGTCGGCAAGCTCGTCGAGGGCAGCGCGCATCACCGCTCTGGAGCCCATCGTGTTGATGACCAGCAGCACGCTCCGGTGACTCCAGGCGACGTCGTGGGCGCCGGTGATGATCTGGCCCACGAACGACTCCACCGCGACTTCGTCGGTGATGAAACCGATCGTGGAGGTGCGCCGGGTTCGCAGGCCCTGGGCGGCCCGGTTCGGCCGGTAGCCGAGCTGGTCGACAGCGCCGAGCACGCGCTCACGAGTCTCGGGTCGGATGGCCTCACCGGGACTGTCGTTGATGACGAAGGACACCGTCGTGGCGGACACACCTGCGAGGCGTCCGACGTCGGCCATGGTCGGTCGACGGATGCCCTGGCCCTCCTTGGGATTACCAGGCATGCACGGATCGTAGCGCGTTCAACCAGAATTCGCGGCTCGTCGCAGCACCTCTCAGATCGCTTCGGACTCGTTTGTGTCACGGTCGCGACAGTGCCTTGACAGTACGGCGCTGGGGGAGGATGGTCATCACTAAATCGAATAAGCGCGCCTTGGCGATACCGCAGCCGTGCGGCGAACTGCTCCGCGTTCCCTTCGGTTGAACCAAGCGACAGAGGAGCGGCAACCATGCACGGTCACTCGATCATCAAGGCGGTGGCGATCGCGGGCACGGTGGCCCTCGCCACCACGGCATGCCTGAGCACGAGCTCGAACACCGCCGACAGCGGCGGTGCCGCCACGGCCAAGAAGACCGTCGAGATCATGTTCGGCTTCGGCAACGACCAGACCCAGGGGTTCAAGGACTCCCTCGATCCGTGGGCGAAGTCTCAGGGCATCACGATCAAATACACCCAGTCATCGGCCTTCGAGACTCAGATCGCCACCCGGGTCGCCGGTGGCGACCTGCCGGACATCGCAGCCTTCCCGCAGCCGGGCATCCTCAAGGGCATGGCGAGCAAGAACAAGCTTCAGGACCTCGACACGGTTCTCGACATGACAAAGCTCAAGGCGAGCCTGCTCCCGGGCTTCCTGTCGGCCGGAACGGTCGACAACAAGGTCTACGGCGTGCCGATCGGGATGAACGTCAAGAGCCTGTACTGGTACGACAAGGCCAACTTTGCCAAGGCGGGCTACACGGTCCCCAAGACTCACGCGGACCTGCTCGCTCTGATCACCAAGATCAAGGCCGACGGCAAGGCGCCGCTGTGCGTGGGGATCGAGTCTGGATCGGCTTCGGGCTGGCCGGCCACCGACTGGATCGAGGACTACGTCCTCCAGGTAGCGAGCCCGGCGGACTACGACGCCTGGGTCGCCGGCAAGCTCAAGTTCTCCGACCCGAAGATCAAGGCCGCCTTCGATGTCTACAACCAGATGGTGCTGACCGAAGGCAACGTCTACGGTGGCCGCAAGTCCATCTCGTCGACCGCCTTCGGGACCGCGCTCAACCCGATGTTCAAGCCGGCCCCGGGCTGCTACCTGGGCAAGCAGGGCAACTTCATCACCCAGAAGGGCTTCTTCCCGGACGACGTCTTCAAGAACCTCGACAGCCGCGTCGGTGTCTTCGTCACCCCGCCGATGAAGGCCGGGAGCCAACCCGTTCTCGGTGGCGGTGACCTGGCCGCGATGTTCACCGCGAACGACACGAACGTCAAGAAGGTCATGAAGTACATCGCCGAGGACCCGACCTTTGGTGGGCCGTGGGCCAAGACGGGTGGCTTCCTCTCGCCGCACAAGGACTTCGACTCCAGCAAGTACCCGAACCAGACGCTGCGGGACATCGCAGCCATCGGGGCCAAGGCCAGCGTCTTCCGCTTCGACGGGTCAGACCAGATGCCCGGCAAGGTCGGCGCAGGCTCCTTCTGGAAGGGCATGATCGCCTGGACCGCGAACCAGCAGGACGAGGCAACAACTCTGAAGAACATCGACGCCAGCTGGCCGTCCCGCTAGTCCGGCGCCTGTTCGACCACGGTTCTCGGGTGGGCCGCGCGTGCTGCGCACCCGAGAACCGATACCGATAGGCAGAGTTGTCAACCGATAACAGAGGTTGCTAGATGATCAAGCTGTTGAATGCCCTGCTGGCAATAGTCAGCGGCGTGGGTGGCGCCCTCATCCTCTTCTACGTGCTCAACAAAGTCGTCGAGAAGCTCCCGAACAAGTGGGAGGACAGGCTCAAACCGTACGTCTTCGTCGGTCCGGCCGTGCTCGCCATCGGGGTGTTCCTCGTGTACCCGGCAGGGCGGACCATCATGGTCAGCTTCGCCAACTCCGACACCACGGCCTGGATCGGCCTGAAGAACTACACCGGGCTCCTCGGCGACGGTGACTTCCAGCAGACGTTGCTCAACACCCTGCTGTGGATCATGATCGTTCCCGCGTTCACGGTGGTCATGGGGCTGGCGGTGGCTGTCCTTGCCGACAGGCTGCAACCTCGAGCCGAGAAGATCACCAAGTCGATCATCTTCCTGCCCATGGCGATCAGCATGGTCGGTGCGTCGACCATCTGGGGGTTCATCTACGCCGCCCGGCCCAAAGGCGAGGCGCAGATCGGCCTGCTCAACGCCGTTGTCACCAAGTTCGGTCTGGACCCGGTGAACTGGCTGCAGCTCAGTCAGGGCAAGGCAAACAGTCTGTTGTTGATGGTCGTCCTTATCTGGGCCCAGGTGGGGTTCTCGATGGTGCTGCTGTCCGCGGCGGTCAAGAGCGTGCCGGACGACACGATCGAGGCAGGCCGCATCGACGGCGCAGGGGAACGGTCGATCTTCTTCAGGATCGTGGTGCCCCAGATCTGGCCCACGGTCATCACCGTCTTCATCACCGTGCTGATCGGTGTGATGAAGGTGTTCGACATCATCTATGTCATGACGGGCGGCAACTTCAACACCGACGTCGTGGGCACGGCGTTCTTCAACGAGCTGTTCCGCAACCTCGACAACGGTCGCGCCGGCGCCATCGTGGTGCTGCTGCTGATCGCGATCATTCCGGTGCTGGTCTACCAGGTACGTAGCTTCCGGGAGCAGGAGAGCAACTCATGAGCAATGACGTCATCACCACTCCGGTGCCCCCGGTCAAGGTGCCCCCAACGTCGGCCACGGTGTCGCACAGAAAGGCTACGGGTGATCGACCAGGGGCCGGTGGACGCGCGGGCTGGCTGATCAAGACGGCCATGGCGCTCATCTGCGGGGCCTGGCTGCTGCCCACTGTCGGACTGCTGGTGACTTCCTTCCGGAACCCGGTGGACGCTAACACCGATGGCTGGTGGAATGCCATCAAGTCCCCGCTGGGCTTCACACTGGACAACTATCGCCAGGTGCTGACCGAGGGTCAGACGCCGATGTTGAACTCCTTCATCAACAGCATGGCCGTGGCCGTCCCGGCCACGATCATCCCGATCATGATCGCCGCGTTCGCCGCCTACGCCTTCACCTTCATGGAGTTCTGGGGCCGTGACGTGCTCTTCATCGTCGTGGTCGGGCTGCTGGTGGTACCCAACCAGGTGGCCTTCGTGCCGCTGTTCCAGCTGTTCCGCCAGCTGGGGCTCAACGGGCAGTTCGCCTCGGTCTGGCTGCTTCACGCTGGTTTCGGCATGCCGCTGGCCGTGTACATCCTGCGCAACTACATGTCGACGTTGCCGCGGGCGGTCATCGAGTCGGCCAAGATTGACGGTGCCAGCCACTTCCAGACGTTCTGGAGGCTGATTGTGCCCATGTCCGTCCCGGCGCTGGCCGCGTTTGGCATCTTCCAGTTCCTCTGGGTCTGGAATGACTTCCTGATCGCACTGATCTTCCTCGGTCAGGGCGACAACATGGTGCTGACGGTCAACCTGGCCGGCATGCTCGGCAACCAGGGCCAGGGCTGGCAGCTGCTCACCGCCGGAGCCTTCCTCACGATGACGGTTCCGCTGTTTGTCTTCTTCTCCTTGCAGCGCTTCTTCATCCGCGGCATGACGTCAGGTTCCGTCAAGGGATGAGCGACAAGCCAATGGTCACAGCCGCATCCAGCCAAGCCGCTGCCCCACCCCGAGCAGGCGTTGATCCGGCGTCTCACCCAGGCCCGAGCACGTTGACCATCGGAGACACCGTGCTGACCCTGGCTATCACGTGCTGACCCTGGGCACCAAGTGGGTCTGGGACTTCTGGCTGGCCGAGACGGACACGGAATACCATGTGTTCTTCCTCCAGGCGCCCCGCGAGGTCGAGGCTGAGCTGCGGCACTGGAACACCAGCGTGGGACACGCCGTCTCCGCCGACCTCACGACGTGGCAGGTCGTGGGCGACGCGCTGACACCGAGCACCGTGCCTGCCTTCGACGACCTTGCCGTGTGGACCGGGTCGGTGGTCTGCGGCGACGACGGCACCTGGCGGATGTTCTACACGGGTTTGAGCCGGGTCGACGACGGTCAGGTGCAGCGCATCGGTGTCGCGACCTCGACCGACCTGCACAGCTGGACCAAGCGGGGTCCGGAGCCGGTCCTGACCAGCGACGGCCGGTGGTACGAGCAGTTCGCGGACAGCGGCAGACCGGAGGCGTGGCGGGACCCCTGGGTGATTCGCGACCCCGGCGGAGACGGTTGGCACATGCTCATCACGGCCGCGGTACCGGTCGGACCAGGCCAGGCGGAGCTGGGTCAGCAGGGCGTTCTCGGACACGCTCGCTCCACTGACCTCACCTCGTGGGAGGTGCAGTCACCACTCAGCGCGCCGGGCTCGGGTTTCAGCCAGCTTGAGGTCGCCCAGCTGGTCCTCGTCGAGGAAGAACCGGTGCTGCTGTTCAACTGTCTGGGTCCCGAGCTGTCGGCGGCTCGGCAGGAGGCAGGCGAGGCCGGCGGTGTGTGGGTGGTGCGGCCGGACTCGCTGCTCGGACCGTACGAAGTGACCAAGGCGACCCGGCTGACCGACGAGTCGCTGTACGTCGGCAAGCTCGTCCAGCGCCGGGACGGTCAATGGGTGCTGCTCGCGTTCGTCAACCAGGACGCGGACGGCGCGTTCGTCGGGTCGATCAGTGACCCTGTGCCGGTCGTCCTGCCAGTCGGGTCAGGACCATTGCTGACCGCCTGACCGGCACACGCCCGTTGTGTGTCTGTGCAGGCTCAGCGGTCGACTCGTGCGCCTCCGCCGCCGGCTAGCTTGAGCACCTCGGCGCTGGTCGCCATCGTGGTATCGCCGGGTGTGGTCATCGCGAGCGCGCCGTGCGCGGCGCCATACTCGACGGCGGTCTGCAGCGGCACGCCCTCGAGCAGGCCGTAGATCAGCCCGGAGGCGAACGAGTCGCCGCCGCCGACCCGGTCAAGGATCTCCAGCCGCTCACGGTGGGTGGCCTGTACCACCCCGGTCGACGGGGACCAGGCGATCGCGCCCCAGTCGTTGATGCTGGCGCTCCGGACGGTGCGCATGGTAGTGCCGATCACCTGGAAGTTCGGGTAGGCCGCTGCGGCCTGCTCGATCATCGCGGCGAACTTGTCCACCTCCAGCGCCGAGAGGTTCTCGTCCACCCCCTCGACCTCGAACCCGAGGCTGGCGGTGAAGTCCTCCTCGTTGCCGATCATCACGTCGATGTGCCGGGCGATCTCGCGGTTGACCTCGCGGGCCCTGGCCTGACCGCCGATCGCCTTCCACAGGCTGGGGCGGTAGTTCAGGTCGTAGGAGACCACGGTGCCATGGCGTTTCGCCGCGGTGACGGCCTCGATCACGGTGTCGGTGGCCGACTCGCTCAGCGCAGCAAAGATGCCGCCGGTGTGCAGCCAGCGCACCCCGAGGTCGCCGAACAGGTGGTCCCAGTCCACGTCCCCGGGCTTGAGCTGGGACGCGGCAGTATGGCCTCGATCCGAGACACCGACCGCGCCGCGTACGCCGAAACCGCGCTCGGTGAAGTTCAGCCCGTTGCGCACCGAGCGTCCGATGCCGTCGTAGGGGACCCACTTGATGAACGAGGTGTCCAGGCCGCCGGTGAGGATGAAGTCCTCGACCAGGTGTCCGATCTCGTTGTCTGCCAGCGCCGTGACGACGGCACCGCGCAGGCCGAACGCCTTGCGCAGACCACGGGCCACGTTGTACTCGCCGCCGCCCTCCCAGGCCCGGAAGGACCGCGCGGTGCGGATCCGGCCCTCACCGGGATCCAGGCGCAGCATCACCTCGCCCAGCGACACCGCGTCGAAGCGGCACTCGGATGCGGGTCGGATGCTCAGGTCAGCCATCGTTGTGTCCTTCGTCTGGGTCGGTCAGTGTTCGCGGTGGGCGGTTCAGCTGTTGGCGAGTACCAGGGCGACGGCCTCGGCGGTCAGCTGCTGGATCCCGGCGAAGTCGCCGGCCCTGACCCGGTCGCGAGGGACCATCCACGAGCCGCCGACAGCCGCGACGGCGGGAAGGGCCAGGTACTCGGCCAGGTTCTTGGGCCCGACCCCGCCGGTGGGCACGAAGCGGACGTTGCCGAAGGGCGCGGCCAGCGCCTTGATCGCGGCGGCGCCACCGGACGTACCGGCCGGGAAGAACTTGAGCGTGGTAAGCCCGAGCTCCAGCGCCGCCTGGACCTCGGTCGCTGTGACGGCTCCGGGCAGTGCCAGCACGCCGTGCTCCTGACAGCGCTCGACCACGGCACGGGACAGCCCCGGCGAGACCACGAAGCGGGCGCCGGCTGCCACGGCCTGGTCGACCTGAGCGGCGGTGAGCACCGTGCCGGCACCGACCAGGATGTCGCCGCGAGCGGACATCGCCCGGATCGAGTCCTGGGCGGCCGCAGTGCGGAAGGTGACTTCGGCGACCGGCAGGCCACCGGCGACCAGCGAGCCAGCCAGGGCGTCGGCGTCGGCAGCGTCGTCGAGCACCACCACCGGGACCAGTCGTCCGGCGCTCAGAGCCGGCAGGACGTCAAGGTCGCGAAGATCTGGAAGGACGTTCATGAGGTAGCTCGTTTCACTAGGGGTTACACCAGGGAGAGAACTGGGCGCGAACAGAGGGGGGCTGAGCTCGGACAGAGCAGGACTGGGCTCTCAATGAAGGGGACCGGCGGACGGCTCATCGGGCCATCCAGCCACCGTCGACGGCCAGTACCTGGCCATGCACGTACCCTGCTGCCGCTGAGGCCAGGAAGACCACGACGTTGCCGATGTCCTCCGGCTGACCCCACCGGCCTGCCGGGATCCGGGTCGAAAGCTGTTCCAGGCGAACGGGATCGGCCAGCAGGGCCGCGTTCATGTCGGTGGCCATGTACCCGGGCGCGATGGCGTTGACGTTAACGCCCCGGCCCGCCCACTCGTTGCACAACGCCTTGGTGAGCTGGGCGACGGCGCCCTTGCTAGCGGCATAGGCGGGGACGGTCATCCCGCCCTGAAAGCTCAGCAGCGAGGCGAGGTTGACGATCTTGCCCTCGCCGCGATCCACCATCGGGGCGCCGAAGAGCTGGCAGAGCTGGAACACCGCGCGCAGGTTGACATCCAGCACCGCGTCCCAGGCCTTGAGCGGGAAGTCGAGCGCCGGGTAGCGGTCCTGGGTGCCGGCGTTGTTCACCAGGATGTCGACCCGGTGGGTGGTCAGCACCTGCCGGACCGTCGCGGCGATAGCGTCGGAGTCGGCCAGGTCGAGGGTGACGAGGTGCACTGTGCGCCCCAGGTTGGCGGCATGCTTGGTCAGCTCGTCCGGCAGGGGGCTGCGGCCGAAGACGATGACGTCCGCGCCGGCCGCCAGCAGGGCCTCCGAGATGCCGAGCCCGAGTCCGCGCCCGCCGCCGGTCACCACGGCGGTCTTGTCACTGAGGTCGAAGGGGTGGCTCGTCATCGGTCGGCCTTTCCGTTCAGCGGGGTGAGCAGGACCTTGAGGCACTCCTGGCCTGAGGTGGCCGCCCCGAAGGCCGCGCCGACATCGCTCAGGTCGAAGGTCCTGGTCGGGAACCGTTCCAGGCCAAGGGCGCCCGAGGCGATCAGCTCGATCGCCTCGGTGACGTTGCGTGAGGTGTAGACCCGGACCCCGACGATGGTCTGTTCCTTGAAGCAGACGGCCTGCAGGTCGAGGGCAGCCGGCTGTTTGTAGACGCCGACGACCACGATCCGCCCGCGGACCCGGGTGACCGCGGTGAGCTCGGCAGCCACGCTGGGATGGGCGGCCGAGTCGAACGTGAGGTCAGCGCCCTCGCCATCGGTGAGCGGATCGAGGGTGGCCGCCATGGTCGAGCCGGCCGGGACCACGGTGAAGCCGAGCTGGGCGGCGACGCCACGACGGTAGGGGCTTGGCTCGGTGATGACGACGGTACCGGCGCCCGCGTGCCGGGCGACCAGGGCGGTCAGGATCCCGATCGGGCCGGCGCCGTAGACGGCGACCGTGCACTCCGGCTCCAGGGAGGACAGCTCGACTGCGTGGACCGCGACGGCCAGCGGCTCCGCCAGGGTGGCCGTGCGCGGGTCCACCCCGTCGGGCACGGCGTGCAGCACCTCGGGCGGCAGGGCGACATGCTGCGCCATCCCGCCGGGGGAGTCGATGCCGTACAGGCCGAGGTTCCGGCAGACGTGGGCGAGCCCGTTCTTGCAGGACCGGCACTCGCCACAGGTGATCAGCGGCTCGACCACCACCAGGGTCCCGGCGGCCGGGCCGGTGGCGCCCGCGCGCTCGACCCAGCCGGAGATCTCGTGCCCCATGATCAGCGGCGCGCCGGCCCGGGGGTGCCTGCCGTGCAGGATCGCCAGGTCCGTGCCGCAGATCCCGTTGTAGGCGACCTTGACCAGCGCCCATCCCTGCGGCACCTCGGGCATCGCCAGCTCGGCGACCTCGACCTGGTCGGTGGCCGTCCAGACGGCGGCCTTCATGCTGCTCATCTCAGTACTCCCTGTCACGTCAGCTGAAGAGACGTCTTGGCTGTTGACTCAGTGGCCGGTTTCGCAGCGGCCATCGGGGCGCAGCCGCTGTTGCGTCCGGGGCCGCCGAGGACCTCGGGGTTGACGATGTTGCGCGGCGGGCGTCCGGCACAGACCGCCAGCACGTTGGCAACGGTCCGGCGTTTGAGCTCGTCGTAGGACTCCTCCGTGTACCAGGCCAGGTGCGGGGTCAGCACGACCGAGTCGAAGGTGGTCAGCGGGTGCCCGGCCGGCAGCGGCTCGGACTCGTGCACGTCGATCGCGGCCCCGCGGATGCTGCCGGTGAGCAGCGCCTCGACCAGCGCGTCGGTGTCGATCACCCCGCCCCTGCTGGTATTGACCAGGATCGCGTCCTGGCGCATCAGCGCCAGCTGGTCGGCGCCGATCATCGCGCGGGTGATGTTGGTCAGCGGGGTGTGCAGCGAGACCACCTGCGACCGTTCGAGCAGCTCGCCCAGCCCCACCGACTCGAAGCCGTGGAACGTGGTCGCCCCCGGCTCGGCGGCGATGTCGTAGCCGATCACCTGGTATCCCAGCCCCGCGGCCTTGCGCGCCGTCGCGGTGCCGATCAGGCCCAGGCCGATCACCCCGAAGATGCGGTCACGGGTCTTGTACAGGGGACGGACCGCAGCCAGGTCGAAGGAGCCTGCCCGGATCCCGCGGTCGAGGCGCGGGATGCCCCGGGCGCAGGCCATCGTCAGGCCGATGGCGTGGTCGGAGACCGACTCTGTGCCGTAGTCCGGCACGTTGCACACGGCGATACCGCGGGCTGTGGCGGCCTCGATGTCAACGGAGTCCACGCCCACGCCATACCGCCCGATGACGCGAAGCCGGGGCAGGGCGTCCATCACCTCGGCGGTGATCGGCGCGTACTGGACCAGGATGGCGTCCGCGCCCTGCGCGTTGGCGACCAGCTCGAGAGCCGAACGGGACTGGGTCAGGACGAGCTCGGCGCCGGCCGGGTCGGTGAGATCGTGCTCGGCCGCAAAGGAGTCATGGTCGCATTCGGTGATCACGATCCGCACTGCGGACGTCCATGCTGCTGGCGAGGTGGGTGGCGTGGTGGCGCCGGCGGTCGTGGTCCTGCTGGCTGTCGTGGTGGCGCTGGGTGTCGCCGGGACGGTGGCGGTCATCGGGCGAGCCAGCCGCCGTCAACCGGCAGGACGACGCCGTGGATGTAGTCCGCGGCGTGCGAGCACAGGAAGAGGACGGCGCCGGCGATATCAGAGGCCTGCGCCCAGCGGCCGGCCGGGATCCGCTCGAGGATCGCCTGGCTGCGCTCCGGATCCTGGCGCAGGTCATAGGTGTTGGCAGTGGCGACATACCCTGGGGCCACGGCGTTGACATTGACGCCCCGGGCGGCCCACTCGTTGGCGAAGGCCTTGGTCAGCCCGGCGACCGCCGACTTGGAGGCTGTGTAGCCGGGAACGTTGACCCCGCCCTGGAAGCTCAGCAGCGAGGCGGTGTTGACGATCTTGCCGCTGCCGCGCTGCAGCATCGAGCGGCCCACCTCGCGAGACAGGACGAACGCCGAGCGCATGTTGACGTCCACGACGTAGTCGAAGTCCTCGTCGCTGTGGTCGGCCACCGGGGTACGCCGGATGGTGCCGCCGTTGTTGATCAGGATGTCGACCCCGCGCCCCGAGAGGTCCTCGGCCAGCTCGGCGACCTGCTCGCGCACCGAGAAGTCGGTGCAGATGGGGGTGAACTTGCGGCCCAGGCTCTCGACCGCCGTACGCGCTGCGCTGTCACCCTCGGGCATGTCGTAGCTCACCCCGATGATGTCCGCTCCGGCTGAGGCCAGGCACTCCGCGATCGCCAGGCCGATGCCCTGGCTGGCCCCGGTGACGACGGCCAGCTTCCCTTCGAGGCTGAACAAGCCTTCCGCGAAGGCTGCGGGAGTGATGGCGTTCGTCATATCTGTGAGGCTCCTTTTGATCGTGCAGGGTGTCGATCGTGGGTGCTGCGGGGGGGGTTGGGCGCGGGCGGTTGGTCTGGGGTGGTGGCGGCTCAGACCCGGTAGCCGAGGGCGGCAGAGATCTTGTCGGCAGTCTCGACGGCCAGCGCCGACATCGCCTCGATCTCCTCGACGGTGTGCTCGATCAGCAGGGTCGAGATGCTGATGCCGTACTTGACGGTGCCGGTGTGGTCCCGGATGGGGGCCGCGACGCAGCCCAGACCGGGCACGTTCTCCTCGCGGTCCAGGGCGTACCCGAGCCGGCGGACGTCGGCGATCTCGGAGCGCAGCCCCTTGAGCGTGGTGATCGTGTGCTCGGTCCGGGCAGGGAGGCCGGCCCGGGCGACGAACCGTTCCAGCTCGTCGTCGGCCCGGCTGCCCAGCACGACCTTGCCGATCCCGGTGGAGTGCATGGGGATCGAGAGCCCGACCCGCGAGGGCATCACGTACGGCCGGTCGGAGTCGGCGCGGACCAGGTAGATGATCTCGTCGCCGTTGACGACGCCGAGGTGGATCGTGCAGTGAGTCTCCGCGACGAGCTCGTCGATGAACGGCCGGGCGATCGCAGAGATGTCGATGCGTTGCAGGGCCATCCCGGCCAGCGAGAGGATCTTCGGACCGGGCAGGTAGTTGCCGTCGGCGTCGACCGTGACGAACTGGCTGTCGACCAGGGTGCCCACGATGCGGTGGGTGGTGGCCTTGGCCAGCCCGGTGGCCTCCACGACCTCGCTGAACCGCGAGTGGGTGAGCGCTGCCTCCAGGACGAGGAGGGTCTTCTCGCTCGCGCCCGCGCTGCCCGTGCTGCGTGAGCGGGCCGGCGTCGGGGCTTTCGTGCCGTCGGAGCTCTGCGGTGCGGTCTGGATGGCCATGGTCATCAGCTTCCTGTGTGGTGGTCCTGCCGGTGGGTCAGCGCATCTCGGTGATGGCGAAGCCGTCCATGTCGTCGAACGACTGGTTCTCACCGGCCATCGCCCAGACGAAGCTGTAGCTCGCCGAGCCGACGCCGGAGTGAATGGACCAGCTGGGCGAGATGACCGCCTCCTCATTACCTACCACGATGTGCCGGGTCTCGCCGGGCTTCCCCATGAGGTGGATGACTCTGGCGTCGGCCTGCAGGTCGAAGTACAGGTAGCACTCGGTGCGCCGGTCGTGGGTGTGCGCGGGCATGCTGTTCCACACGCTGCCGGGGTGCAGGGTGGTCACTCCCATGACGACCTGGCAGCTCTGCACGCCCTTCTCGTGGATGTACTGGTTGAGCGTGCGGCGGTTGGAGCTCAGCGCGTCGCCGAGCTCGCGCACGTTGCCGGTCCCGGCCGGCACCAGCGTGGTCGGGTACGCGGTGTGCGCCGGGGCGGAGACGAGGTAGAAGCGCGCCGGGCCCTGCTCGCCGTCCACGTCCGCCGAGGCGAAGGTGACCACGATGGCGCCGCGTCCGACATACAGGCACGAACCATGGGCCAGGTCGTATGCCGTCCCATCGACGGTGACCGTCCCGGCGCCACCGACATTGATGATCCCGGCCTCGCGGCGCTCCAGGAAGTAGTCGCTGCGGATCTCCGGCGAGGTCTCCAGCGTCAGGGTGCGGGTCACCGGCTTGGCGCCGGCCAGCACCACCCGGTCATGGTGGGTGTACACGGCCGTGACCTGGTCGTCGGCGAAGAGGTCCTCGACGAGGAAGCGACGACGAAGCTCGGCGGTGTCCATGCCGGGCAGGTGCTCCGGGCTGGTGGCGTAACGCTGTTCCATGACAAGCCTTTCGGTGGAGAGATCCGTGCTGTGCGCTGAGTGAGGAGCTGGGTCGTGGTAGATGAGCATCGGGGGCTACGGCTTGATGAGTCCTAGCTGGGTCGGCAGCCACAGTGAGAGGGCGGGCGTGAAGATCACGATGAGCAGGATCACCACGAGGGCGCCGAAGAACGGCAGCAGCCGGCGGAAGACGTCCTCGATGCTGACTCCGGCGACCTTGGTCCCGATGAACAGGACCGGGCCGACCGGGGGAGTGATCGTGCCGATGCAGAGGTTGAACACCATCATGATCCCGAAGTGGATGGGGTTGATCCCGAAGCTCACCACGATCGGCAGGAAGATCGGCGTGAAGATCAGCACCGCCGGGGTCGGGTCCATGAAGCACCCGACGATCAGCAGGACCACAGCGATCATCAGCAGCAGGATCACCGGGTTGTCACTGACGGTGAACATGGCGTTGGAGACCAGCGCCGGGATCTCCGCGAAGGAGAGCACGAAGCCCATGATCGACGAGACGCCAACCAGGAACATCACCACGGCGGTGGTCCGGGTGGCATCCATGAGCATGTCCGGGAGCTGGCTGACCTTGATGCTCCGGTAGATGAACGACAGGCACAGCGAGTAGACCACCGCGATGCAGGATCCCTCGGTGGGGGTGAAGAAGCCGGCCAGGATGCCGCCGATCACCACGACGATCAGTGCCAGGGCCGGCACCGCCTCGAGCAGGATCTTCGCCCCTTCGGCAAAGCTGATCCGTTCGGTGATCTTGAGCTCGGGCCGGTTGCGTGCGTAGAGGTACACGATCACCATGCAGGCCCCGGCCCACATCAGGCCCGGGACGTACCCCGCGACGAACATCGCGGCGATCGAGGTGCTGGAGACCAGTGAGTACACGATCATCAGGTTGCTCGGCGGGATCAGCATCCCCGACGGGGCTGAGGCGATGTTGACGGCGGCCGCGAAGTTCTTGTCGTACTTCTCCTTGGCCTGGAGCGGACCCATGGTGGATCCGATTGCCGCGGCGGCTGCCACCGCCGAGCCGCTGACGGCCCCGAAGAGTGCGTTGGCCGCGATGTTTGTCTGGGCCAGTGAGCCTGGCATCCGGCCGACCATCACCTTGGCGGCGTTGATCAGTCTCAGGGCTATGCCGCCGTTGTTCATGATCACCCCGGCCAGGACGAAGAACGGGATGGCCAGCAGGGGGAAGGAGTTGATCCCCCGGAACATCTGCTGGGCCGCGGTGAGCACGCCGTTCTCGACCCCCAAGATGACGAACATCGCCAGGGTGGCGGAGAGCCCGACGCCGACGCTGATCGGGGCTCCCATCAGGAGAAAGAGCGCGATGCCGACGACCAGGATGAGACCTGCGAGTGCTGCGGTGTCCATGTCTGCGCCTCCTTAGAGAAGCTCGGGTTCGGCGTCCATGGCGACGGCGCGCTCGGCGCCGGTCAGGATCCGGATCAGGTGATAGACGGTGTAGAAGACGATGAGGATCCCGGAGATCGGCAACGCCAGGTACAGCAGGCCAACCTTCAGCGGCAGGCCCGGGAGGGTCTGCTCCCAGGACAGTCTCGAGACCCGGAACCCGCCCCAGACCAGCACCAGGCTGGTGAAGGCGAGGATGGCGAGCTGGACGATCACGGTGACGACGATCTGGGCTTTCTCGGGGAGCTTGCGCACAGCGAAGTCGACCGCGATGTGCCCCCTTTCGCCGAACACCAGCGCCGACCCGAAGAGGCCCAACCAGATGAACAGGTACTTGGCCAGCACCTCGGACCAGCCACTGGGGCTGTCGAGGATCTGCCGCGCGAAGACCTGCCACGAGACGTCGACGACGAGCAGCGCGAACAGCACCACGCAGATCGACGCCAGGATGCGGTCGAGCACATTCTTGACTGCGGTCATGTCAGACCCCTTCGGGACGAGCGACGGGCTGCTACGCCGCGGCCTGGACCTTGGCGTACAGGCCACGGGTGATGTCGTTGGTCAGCTTCGACTTGGTCAGCGGTGCGACGGCGTCCTTGAACGCCTTCGCGTCGACCTCGTTGAACGTGGCCCCGGCCTTCTTGGCTGCCGCGGTGGCGATTGCGATCTCCTTCAGGAAGCCGGTGTTGGCCTCGGTGATCGTGGTGGCGACCTCTGCCTTGAAGACCTTCTGGTCCGCCTCGGACATCCCCTTCAGGACAGCCGGGTTGATGATCAGGTAGTCCGGGAACATCAGGTGGCGCGTGTAGCTGTAGTACTTCGAGATCTCGGAGTGCTTCAGGCCCGAGTAGATGAGCTCGTTGTTCTCGGCCCCGTCGAGCACGCCCGACTGGATCGCGGTGTAGACCTCGCCCTGGCCCATCGGGGTGCCGGTGCCGCCCATCAGCTTCATCATCGCGATGTTGGTGTCCGACTCGATGATCCGGATCTTCATCCCGGCGAGGTCCGCCGGCTTGTTGATGGCCTTGGTGGAGTTGTAGAGGTTGCGGACGCCGCTGTGGAACCCGCCGAGGACGTGGATGTTCTTCGCGTCGAGAGAGGAGTACAGGCCAGAGACGATCGCGGGGTCGTTGATCACCTTTGCCTGCTGCGCCTGCGAGCTGAAGACGTATGGCAGGTCGAAGGCAACGAAGTCAGGGTTGAAGTTCTCCAGCAGCGGGCCGCCGATCATGGCCATCTCGATGCTGCCGGCCTGGACGAGCTCGATGGTCTCCTTCTGGGCGCCGAGGGTCTCGTTAGGGAAGACCTTGACGTCGTACCTGCCGTTGGTGGCCGCCTTGATCCGCGCCCCCATGGCCTGCATGGCGATGAACTGCGGGTGGGTGTTCGGCTGGTTGAACGCGATCTTCATCACCTTGCCGGCGGCCGGTCCCTTGGCTGCACCACTGGAGTCACTGCCGGCCTTGGTCCCGGTCCCGGCGCTGCACGCTGACAGCGCGAGTGCTGCGATCCCGATCAGGGCGGTCATAGAAACGGCTCTGCTTCGCCTCATTCTGTACTCCTCCTCGGCTCACGCAGGTGAGCGCAATGGTGTTGCCGTGGATCTGGATTCGTCGAGATCCTGGATACCGACGGACACCCGGAGCATCGTCGCCAGGCCGTGGCCTGAGGGTGGATGATGGTTCATTGGGTGGAACTTAGTTCCGTCATGTGGAACACTAAGCCACGACACCCGGGTCGGTCAACTGGCTCCGAGTTGTCACCACGGGCACAACGGAGGAACCATGACCAGCCATGCCGGCCTGCTGCTGGGCGCCTATGCGATGGCACCTGCCGACCCTGCGGACCAGGAGTGGTTCTACGCCGGGGTCGAGCTTCTCGGCGTTGCCGGCCTCGAGCTCCCGCTGCTCCCGGAGAGCGCCCTCTCGCCGGACCTGGCCTGGATCGAGCGACACGCCCGGCCCGCCTGGGACCTGCTCGTCACCTGTATCCCGACGGTCATGGGCCGACTCGGCTCCGCCCCCGGTTACGGCCTCGCGTCCAACGACGAGGCTGGACGCCAGCAGGCCCTGGCAGACGTCGCCAGGGCACGCGAGCTCGCGCAACGCCTGGCTGACCAGCACGGGCGACGCCGGGTCGTCGCGATTCAGGTGCACTCCGCGCCCGGGCCCGCGGGTGGCTCACCCGACGCGCTCGCACGCTCGCTCGAGCAGATCCTGCGGTGGGACCTCGCCGGAGCCCGGGTCCTCGTCGAGCACTGCGACACCGTGATCCCGGGGCAGACCGCGGCCAAGGGCTTCCTGTCGATCCAGGACGAGATCGCTGCAATCGTCGCGGCCGGCACCGGCTCCGGCGCCAGCACTGCCGGCCTGAGCATCAACTGGGGCCGCTCGGCGCTCGAGGGCCGCTGCACTCAGACCCCGGTCGGGCACGTCCGGGCTGCTGCCGCCGCCGGGGTGCTGGGCGCGGTCGTGTTCTCGGGGGCCGCTGACTCTCCCACCTCCTGGGGGCCGCCGTGGAGCGACACCCACATACCGCCTCGTGGCCGGGCCCCGGGACTTGCCGCCTCCTCGGGCTCGCTACTGTCTCATCGGGAGATCACCGCGACCCTGCGGGCAGCCGGGGACGTCCCGCTCCTCGCCGTCAAAGTGTCCGTGCGCCCTGATAGCGCCAACGTGCCCACCCGGCTGGCCGTGGCCCGCGCGGCCCTCGACCTGGTCAGCCTCAGCCGTACGCCGTCAGGAAGGGACCAATGACCAGCAGACCCCAGGCCCTGTACAGCCGGCTGACTCCCGGTGGTGAGCGCAACTTCGCCGACGACCTGCGCGCCGAGAACAGCGGCGCGATCCTGCTGCTGCTGGGTGCCCTCGTCGCCCTGGTCTGGGTGAACTCGCCGTGGAGCGGCAGCTATCACCAGCTGGGCAGTGTCGTACTGGGCCCCCCGGCGCTGCACCTGGACCTGTCCGTCGCGCAGTGGGCCACCGACGGCCTGCTGGCGATCTTCTTCTTCGTGGTCGGCCTCGAGCTGAAGCGGGAGATGGTCGACGGCCAGCTGCGGCGCCCGTCCACCGCGATCGTCCCGATCCTCGCCGCGGTCGGCGGCATGGCCGCACCGGCAGCCATCTACGCGATGGTCAACCTCAGCAGCCCGGGCGGTGCGATGGACGGCTGGGCTGTTCCGGTGGCCACTGACATCGCCTTCGCGGTTGCGGTGCTGACCATCTTCGGCCGGCGGCTGCCCACCTCACTGCGCGCCTTCCTGCTCACCCTGGCCGTGGTCGACGACCTCCTCGGGATCGTGGTCATCGCAGTCTTCTACGCGGATGGCCTGAAGCTCGCCTGGCTCGGCGCCTCGTTCCTGACCATCGCCGTCTTCGCCGTCCTGGTCCGCCGGCGCGGGATGACCGCCTGGGTGCTGTTGCCCCTGGCGATCGGAGCCTGGGGCTTCATGCACGCCTCCGGGGTGCACGCCACCATCGCCGGCGTGATCCTCGGCTTCACCGTCCCTGCGCTGGCCCGCGGGGATGAGCCGACCAGTCTCGCGGAGCACCTCGAACACCTGTGGCGTCCCGTCTCGGCAGGTCTGGCCGTCCCCGTCTTCGCCCTGTTCGCGGCCGGCGTCGCGATGAGCCCGGCGGCGCTGGCCAGCGCAGCCGGTGACCCCGCCGCGCGTGGCGTCGCGCTCGGCCTGGTGGTTGGCAAGCCGATCGGGATCCTGCTGGCCACCTTCCTGCTGGTCAGGCTCACCGGGGCCAACCTGGACCCGAGCGTGAGGTGGCCGGACCTGTTCGCGGTGGCTGTCGTGGCCGGCGTGGGCTTCACCGTCTCGCTGCTGATCGGCGAGCTCTCCTTCGACCCGGCCTCACCGCACAGCGCCCACATCAAGGCGGCGGTCCTGGTCGGTTCGCTGACCTCCGCCGCCCTCGGCGGGATCCTGCTCACCTGGCGTTCCCGGGTGTATGTCCGCAGGCAGGCAGCGATCGGAGAACTGCCGCTGATCTCTGGCGATCCCGCGAGAATGGGTCTGGAAAAGGCCGAACGGTGAGGTGAAGAGCGCGCGACAATCGAGTCTGCGGTGTGCCGGCAGAGGGCGACCAGGTGTCTGCCGGCGTACCTTGGGTCTGTGCTGATCCGGGACGGGTTTCGCAGCGGGGCAGGCGGGCTCGACCGGCTGACCCCACTGGATGCCAGCAACCTGCGGGTTGAGGATCACGGACTGCCGATGCAGGTGGCCGCGCTGGCCATCATCGACGGCGCCCCCCTGCGCGACGGGACCGGTCGGCTTGCGCTGGACAGGATCAGGGAGCAGGTCGGGCGCCGGGCTCGCCTGGCCCCTCGCCTGTGCCAGGTGTTGTGTCCCGCCCCGCCGGCCGGGGGACCGCCTGTCTGGGTCGATGACCCCGGCTTCGAGATCGGCAACCACCTGCGGGTCCGAGATCTGGGCGATGGCGCCGACGAGTCGACCATGCTGGCGGTCTGCTGCGAGCTCAACGAGAAGCCGCTGGACCGGTCCCGGCCGTTGTGGGAGATCTGGGTGCTGACCGGGCGCGCCGACGGGAACGTGGCGCTGCTGATCCGGCTGCATCACGTGGTCGCCGACGGGGTGGCCGCCCTGGACATCCTGGGCGTGCTGTTCGACCAGAGCGCCGACGCGGCTTCCCCCCGGGCCCCCGGTCAGGGCCCAGGCCCGGCGCCGCTAGCCCGTGAGATGTATGCCGACCAGCTGCGCCGGCAGGCGGCCGCAGTCTCAGGTGCCCTGACCGGTCTAAGGCGCCCCGGCGCGCTCGGCCGCAGCCTGACCACCCGGCTGTGGCAGCTGAGGGCGCTCACCCGGGAAGGGCGCACGCCGCAGGTGTCGCTGAACCAGCCGGTCGGCACCCGCCGGACGCTGATCCTCGTGCGGGCCGACCTGGCCGCCACCCGGGCCGCGGGGCACGCGCACGGGGCGACGGTCAACGACGTGGTGCTGGCGGCGCTGGCCGGTGGTGCCCGGCGGCTCCTGCAGAGCCGTGGTGAGCTGATCCCGGACCTGGTCCTGAAGGTGTCTGTGGCGGCCTCGCTGAGAGCCGCCGGGGCTGAGGTCTCCGGCGGCAACCAGGTGGGGATCCGGCTCGTCCCGGTGCCGGTGTCCGAGCCGGATGCGGTTCAGCGGCTCCGGCAGATCGCGGCGTTCACCGGGCCGCAGCGGAGTCGGCCGCCCTACCAGCCCGGCGGTCGTCTCGCGCAGCGATGGATGGTCCGGGTCATGTTCCGGCAGCGGCTGGTCAACCTGCTGGTGAGCAACCTGCCGGGGCCGCCGGTGCGCCTGTATCTGGCCGGTGCCCCGGTGCTGGAGATGTTCCAGGTCGGAGTGGTGCAGGGCAACATCGCGCTCACCGTGGGCGTGCTGTCCTACGCGGGCCAGCTGAACTTCGACATCGTCGCCGACGCCGACGTCATCCCGGACTGTGCGGTCTTCGCCGAGGGGCTGACCGCGGCCCTTCAGGAGCTGGGCGCGATCTCACCGGGGACACCCGCCGTTCTGCGGTCGCAAGAGTGACTCATCTCACCCTCGCCGCGGCAGGATTGTGGCAGGGGGGCACCACCCCTGTACGGTCGTCTGGACTTCATCTCTCCGGATGAAGCCCTGATGCGGTTCGCCTAGTCCTGTCACCGCATTCGGACTCTCAACTTCCGCTTGGCAGGTGCGGGGGACCCACATCTGGGGCGTCGCGAGACGCTCCTTGGGGTGAAGCCCTCTTGGTGGTGGACGGCATCGGCCGGCTGCTGACGTGAAGGCCGGGTGCAATCTCCCACCCGAATCCGACAGCTGACCTCGTAGGCGTCTGGAGAGGTTTCCTCACTGTGTCGAGCCAGAACCCCGGTCGCCATCGCGTACCAAGCCCGCTGAGTTCCGCACCATCCCTCTCGTCGGCCATTTCACGCTCGGTGGCCCCGGCAGGCAAGGCCTCCGCCGTGATCGTGGTCTCCGGTGCCATGGTGGCCTCCCTCGCGCTGCCTGCCTCCGCAGCAAGCCGGAGCGCCAGGGCCAAGACCACGACCACCGCCTCGATCTCCCTGGCAGTGTCGGTCGCACCCCCCGCCCCTGCCCAGGCGCCGATGGCGCCGCAGACCTTCGGCATCATCGGCTTCACCGGCGTCATCAAGCCCAAGCCTGTGGCCCCCGTCGTCGCCTCGCGGGCCACGGCGCTCCCAGTCAGCCGCTCGACCACGCGCGTGCCGCTTCGGGCGCCGACAGCGACCACCAAGGCGGGCAGCCTGCTGAGCATCGCTGCCAGCCTGGCCGGCATCTACTACGTCTACGGCGGCACCACGACGGCGGGCTTCGACTGCTCCGGATACACCCAGTACGTCTTCGGCAAGGTCGGCATCAGCCTGCCCCGCACGGCCGAGGACCAGCGTCAGGCCACCACCCCGGTCTCCGACCCGCAGCCGGGTGACCTCGTCTTCTTCGGCTCTCCGGCACACCACGTCGGCATCTACGCCGGAAACGGCATGATGTGGGACTCAGAGCAGACCGGCGTCCCGGTCATGAAGCACACCGACCGCAGCGAACGCGGCGGCAGCCCGGTTTACGGCAGGGTCAGCGGGCTCTGAGTTCGGCTCCTCATGCTGGTCTTTGGCCCCAAAGCCAGGGCTTACGACGTTGGCCAGCCTTCCCTCTTCGCGCCAAGCGCGGAGGATAGCGCAAGCAGCCAGCACGGGCCACCAGGACGCTTCCGTTCATCGCCTTGCGGCCACTTCCCTGTCCGGCGCATCGGAGGGCACCAGCTTCATCCCACACTGCAGGCACTTCGCCGGTTCCGACCCGGTGACCTCCGGGTGCATCGGGCAGACGTAACGGGACGCTGGGACGGCGTCGGCGCCATACAGGAGCGGCATCCGGGAGAAGAACGCCAAGACCTTGTCAGGTGGTCTCTCGAGGTCGTGACCGATCGAGTGGTGTTCGGCGGTGAGCCCGGGGTCGGTGCGCAGTAGCTCGAACGACACGCCCGCGCTGCTACCTGACTCGGCTCCTGCGTCTCGTGCGGGACCCGTGGTAGCGGTTCTCCAACCGAACGCCGTGCCAGTGCACCGTCGTCTCGACGTCCCCTGAGTTCGTCATGTGCACGGTGAGCGACCCGGGCGGTCGGTCCGCCAGACTTAGTCGGAGGTCTTACTTCAATCGTGCGGAGCAGGGCCACTTGGATCCACCGGACGCAACTATGGTCGAGGAGCGGAGTGATGAGAGAGGCTGCCGTGCATGAACCGCATCTGGCACGGGTTGCTTGAGGCACTCGCCGCCGCCGGGTCGATGACCTGGCAGGTCACCTGGTCCCTGATCCTCGGCTTCACACTGTCAGCCGTGGTGCAGACGGTGGTGAAGAAGTCAACCATCGCAGGGCTGCTGCCCGATGATCACCCGAAGAGCCTGGCCACAGCCACCGCGCTGGGAGCCGTGTCGTCGTCCTGTTCCTACGCCGCGGTAGCCCTGGCCCGGTCGCTCTTTCGCAAGAGCGCCGACTTCACCGCCGCCATGTCCTTTCAGATCGCGTCGACGAACCTGGTCATCGAGCTGGGTCTGATCCTGGCGCTGATGCTCGGCTGGCAGTTCACCCTCGCGGAGTTCGTCGGCGGCCCGTTGATGATCCTGTTCATCGCCCTGCTGTTTCGCCGCTTCCTGACAACCAAGCTGGTCGATGCGGCGCGCGAGCAGGCTGACAAGGCCGTGCCGGGCTCCATGGAAGGCCACGCCGCAATGGACATGTCCGTGGGCGGGGCCGGCAGCTTCGGGCGCCGGCTGGCCAGCCCTGAGGGGTTCACGGCCGTCGCGCACACCTTCGTGATGGAGTGGGCCGCCGTCATCCGCGACATCGCCCTCGGGTTGCTGATCGCCGGCGCCGCGGCGGCCTGGATCCCGGACTCCTTCTGGCAGAACCTCTTCCTCAGTGACCATCCTCTGGCCGCGAAGGTCTGGGGCCCCCTGATCGGCCCAGTGGTGGCCATCGCCAGCTTCGTCTGCAGCATCGGCAACGTTCCCCTGGCAGCCGTGTTGTGGTCGGGAGGCATCAGCTTTGGCGGGGTGGTGTCCTTCATCTTCGCCGACCTGCTGATCATCCCCATCCTGGTGATCTACAGCCACTACTACGGCCGCCGGATGGCGTGGTTCATCTTCGGGACGTTCTACGCGAGCATGGTCGCCGCGGGGTATGTCGTCGAGCTGGTCTTCCAGCCGCTTGGCCTGGTCCCTTCCACCCGGCATACCAACATGGGGGAGATCGCACCGACCTGGAACTACACCAGCTGGCTCAACATCATCTTCCTGCTGCTCGCCGCGGTGCTCCTCTGGCGGTTCTTCACCACTGGTGGCCGAGGGATGCTTGTCATGATGGGTGGAGGCCCGGACGACATGGCTGACCATGAGGACTCCTGAGCGTGTCGTTTCCCTTCGGTGAAAGGCGGGGAGATGTCCTCCAACATGGGGTGGATCGCGCCGGCCGTGGCCCGCAACACCCGGGTCTGCGTCTACGACCGGGCAGGTCGCGGTTGGAGCGAGCCCACTGACACCGCTCAGGACGGCACGCAGATCGCAACCGACCTCCACACGTTGCTGCAGCGCGGACACGTGCCAGGGCCCTATGTGCTGGCGGGCCACTCCTTCGGCGCCCTCTATGTGCTCAACTACGCCGCCCGCTATCCAGGCGAGGTTGCCGGAATGGTGCTGATGGACTCCACCAACCCGGCATCGGCGGCAAGACCGGCGGCAGCATCGCCGGGAGAGGTGGGCTCCTCCGACATCCTGGGCCGTATCTCCGCACTGGCCTCCAGCTCCGCTCGGCTTGGCCTGGGCCGCCTCTACGGCCAGCTCGCCTTCGGCAGCCTGCCGCCCCAGGACCAGGGGGAGCTCCGCGCCATCAGCGCGAACGTGGACAGTCTTCGAAGCACGATCGACGAGTACGCCCAGGCAAACTCCTCCATGGAGCAAGCCGCCTCTCTGCGTGACTTCGCCAACAAGCCGCTGGTCGTCCTGACAGCCGGAATCGGAGGTGATGCCAAACATACGGCGGCGCAGAACCACCTGGCCACCTTGTCGACCAACACCGCGCACCGCGTCATCGCCGACGCCAGCCACGAAGACCTCATCGCGGACGAGAAGGGCGCCGCCAACACCACCCAGGCGATCCTCGACGTCGTCTCATCCGTGCGGAGCGCAGTGCCGCTGGTCAGGTGATCCGGAGCGCTGGCAGTTGGCGCGCCCGTGGCGCCAGACAGCCCAGATGGCTGCCGCTGATGACGGCCGCCGGGTGGGAAGGGCAGGAGTCCCGGTCAGCCTTGGTCAGCTCCCTTCGTCGTTCTCTATCTCTTCGATCAGGGACGCGACCACCGTTGCGAACCGACCACTGGACAGGCAGAAGCCAGGGCACGGGCATTGGGGCCCCACTTGGCTGTGGCTGCACGAACGGAGGGGGTTGTCGACAGGGTCGCAACTGGCCAGCTTCCCAGAGCATGTTCCACCGGCTGATGGTTTGTGCCCGGCAACGCGATGGTCCGCCGTCGCCGAGGGACGGATCGGTCGAGATGCCGACCCAGCGTTTGTCGCGGGTCAGATGGTGATGACGACCTTGCCTCGGACCTTGCCCGCCTCGAGGTGACTGACGGCGTCAGGGACCTGCGCCAGCGAGTACGACCACTCGATGACTGAGGTGAGCTTCCCCGCCTCGCCGAGCGCCGCCAGACGCTCGAGTCTGGCGTAGTGCTCCTTGTTGAGGACCATCGTGAGTCGCTGAGCGACGAAGGGAGAGAGCGCGACCGCCGTCAGCCGACGACCCAGGCCAGGGCTCCAGCTACTGCCTCCCTCACCGCCGACGATGACGGGGTGTTCCGTTCCGGGTGAGCGCGCGGCGCAGGTGTGACACGCGGGACATACCGCCGATGTCGAGGACGTCGTCGTACTTCTGCGCCCCGTCGGCGAAGTCGTCCACGGTGTGGTCGATGACACGCTCGACGCCAAGCGAGGCGACCAGGTCTGCCTTCGCGGTGCTGCACACCCCTGTGACAGGGAAGCGCATCGCCTTCACCCTCGTGCGCCACAACACCGATTCCACCCTGTTTGACATCGCGACCGTTCGCCCCCGACGGCACCGACCTCACCATAGTCACCAAGAATCCGGCGGGGACCGCCTCCTTTTGCTCCCGACTATGCCCCCGACGGTTCCAGAGTCGTCTTCAGTCAGGCCAATTCGGTCGGGTGCAACCTCGTGTCCCTGGGGAGCTCCGGGGGAGACCGCCACATTCTCCCGACCGAAGGATGCCTCATCGACGCCAGTTGGAGCACCGCTGCCACGCACCACTGACGTCCACCGCGAGAACCCAAGAATCCCTCACCGAACAGAGACACGCCCATCGAAAGCATGAGCGGATGCTCGTCGAAGCCGTTCCCTCAGCGGATGGCTCACGTCACGCGCGGCGAAGTGACCGTGAGGATCGCCAACGCAGCCTGAAGGTGCTGGGCTGTGGTTGGTGACCACGAGTGTGACCCCCGGAATGACTGGCCTTGTGCCTTGTTGCGACCTGTCCGCTCGTGGTCACCGGCCCCGGCCCGGTTGGAGGATCTGGCCTGATCAGGAGCGTGACCACCTGGCGTTAGCGGCGCCGGATGTCTCTCATCACAGTCCTGCCGAGCCTGCGTCCCGGACCGGAACCACGTCCCGTCCGGCGAAGGAGAGAACGCATGAAAAGTCTGACCGATCTGCGCGAGGTGGTCGATGTCGTCATCGGCGTCGACACCCACGTCCATACCCGCTCCGCGGCCGTGGTCGATGCTGCGACTGGTGGTGTCCTCGACGAGATCACCGTCGAGGCGACAGCCGAGGGCTATCGCGAGCTGGTGGTGTTCGCCAGCAACCACCGATGTTGCGGGCCTGGGCGATCGAGGGGACCGGTGGTCACGGCGCCGGTCTGAGCCGTCACCTGCTGGAGATGTCGGAGATCGTCATCGGGCTGGACCGCCAGAAGCGGGCTGCACGACGCAACGGCGCGAAGTCCGATCCGCTCGATGCGATCCGAGCCGCGCGTGAGGCGATGGCCCGACCGCGGTTGGGAACTGCCCGCACCGGGGGCGAACGCCAATCACTGTCAGTGCTTTTGGCTGCTCACCGCTGCGCGATCAATGCCTCCACCGAGGCCCAGCAGCAGGTCTTCAGCCTGGTCATCGCAGCACCCGAACCCATCCGAGTCAGGTTCCGCGGCCACAAGCGTGCCGCGATGCTCAACGCCGCGAACCTGCGAGTGCACGCCTCCTGGGACACCGAGACGACCAGCACCGCCTGGTCCCATCCCGGCCGTATCCACTGCGAGGCGGCGTTCGCGATGCTCGCCGGCGTGGCACCGATCCCGGCGAACAGTGGCCAAGTCACCACCCGTTATCGGCTCAACCGCTACGGCGACCGCCAGCTCAACAACGCACTGCACGCCGTGGTCCAGAGCCGGATCCAGTACCAGCCAGCCACCCGCGACTACGTCGCTCGCCGAACAGCCGAAGGCAAGACCAGCCGAGATCAAACGCTGCCTTGCCCGCTACGTCGCCCGCGACCTCTACCGCCTACTTGAAAACAGGCTCTTGTGACCTACCCGTGGGTGTCTGACGAGGCCTGATTCCACGACACGCCGTTCCCCGTCTACGGTTCCTGCTGTCGAAGGCTGGAATCGAAGGGTGAGGGGAACGGCGTGCGTTCATCAAGGCTATGGGCTCGGATGTTGGGTTTGGGCAAGGCGGTCGTGGAAGGCGTCGAGTTTGACGACGACGAGCAGTTGATCGTGGTGTCGGTGCGGCCGCGCAAGGCCACCAAGCGGTGCTGCGGTCAGTGCGGGAAACGCTGCCCTGGCTATGACCAAGGAGCGGGCCGGCGGCGCTGGCGGGCGCTGGACCTGGGCACCATCCAGACGTTCCTGGAGGCCGACTCGCCTCGGGTCCGATGCGCCGTGCATGGGGTCGTGGCTGCGCAGGTGCCTTGGGCCAGGCACGACGCCGGTCACACCTACGCTTTCGACGAGACCGCCGCGTGGCTGGTGACGCACTGCAGCAAGTCCGCCGTGCGGGATCTGCTGCGGATCGCGTGGCGGACCGTTGGGTCGATCGTGACCCGGGTCGTGGCCGACGCGGAGAATGGGACCGACCGGTTCGCGGGGCTGACCCGGATCGGTATCGATGAGATCAGCTACAAACGCGGCCACAAGTACTTGACCGTGGTCGTGGACCACACCAGCGGAGTCTTGCTCTGGGCGCACCCTGGGCGGGACAGCAAGACCCTAGAGATGTTCTTCGACCAGCTCGGGGCCGAACGCTGCGCCCAGATCACGTTGGTCAGCGCCGATGCAGCCCCCTGGATCGCCAGCGTCGTGGCCGACCGGTGCAAGAACGCCGAGCTGTGCCTGGACCCGTTTTATTCTGACTTCCGGATTATGCCGATGTCGACACGGAAGTGCTTTCGTGGCAACGCTCTCGCGCTGGTGAGGTCGGCATAATCAGAGGGCCTGGAGGAAGGCCAGTAGTGTGTCTGCCTCGGGCTGGTACCTTCCTGGGCGGGTTCCGGTGGGTGTGGTTCTGGCCATGGCACGCTCCTTGGTGGCCAGGTCGGCGTGCAGGTAGACCTGTGTGGTTTCGATGCTCTCGTGGCCGAGCCACAGGGCGATCACGGTGCTGTCAATCCCGGCAGCCAGCAGCCGCATGGCCGCGGTATGCCGCAGGCTGTGGACGGTCACGTTCTTGGCGTTCAGGCTTGGGCAGGACTTGGCTGCGGTCGTGATGTGCAGGGCCAACCGGGCCGATACGGCGTCGTGGCTCATCCGGCTGCCGGTGCGGGTGGGAAATATGAACCCGTCACCGGAAGAGAGTCTGGCAGCGAATGCCCGTAGGACGTTCACGCTTTGGCGGTCCAGGGGCGTCGCGCGGTCCTTGCGGCCTTTCCCGTGGCACAGGACGTGTGGGCCCCTGCCGAGGTGAACGTCGCTGACTTTCAGACCGGTCAGCTCAGCGATGCGCAGCCCGGTGGTGATAGCAACTTGGAACATTGCGTGGTCGCGGCGCCCGGCTGCAGTTGCCTGGTCCGGGGCGCCCAGCAGCGCGGTGACCTCGAGGTCGGACAGGTAGGTGATGTCGGTGCGCCGCTGGGGTCGTTTCGCTGGGATCGCCAGGACCCTGGCTATCGTCGCGGCGTGTTCGGGGTGACGGTAGGACGCGTAGCTGAACAGCGAATGCACCGCTGCCAGGCGGGCGTTGCGGGTGGCGATGCTGTTGCTCCGCTCGTCTTCCAGGTGGGTGAGGAACCCGCCGATCAGCTCAGCGTCCAACTGGGACAGGTCCAGCGCCTGTGGTGGGGTCCCGGTCGTGGTGGCAACATAGCCCAGCAGCAGCCGCCAGGTGTCTCGGTAGGCTGCGACCGTGTGTGGGCTGGCGCCGTACTGGCTGGTCAGCCGGGTGGTGAAGAACGCCTCCAAAGTGGGTGCCAGCGCGGTCATGACAGCTGTCCTTGCCGGTCCTTGTCGAGGCGTTCCAGGCGGGCTGTGGCGGCAGCCATCAGTTCCGCAGTACCGGTCAGGTACCAGTAGGTGTCACCTGGTTCAGCGTGTCCCAGCCAGGTCGACAGGATCGGCAGGACCGTGGCGGGGTCGGCCCCGGACCGGTAGGCGTCAAGCATCGTGGCGACCGCAAAAGAATGCCTTAGGTCGTACAGGCGGGGCCGACAGGCGGAGGAGACCGGCACCAGGGCGGTCCGGTGGACCAGGGCGCGGAACGTGTGCTGCACGTTTGCGGCCTGCAACCTGCGACCCCTGGTGGAGATCAGCAGCGCTGGGCAGTCGGCGGATGGAAGCAGCCTGTCGCGCTGTTGCAGGTAGCCGGTGAGGCCATCAAGGACTGTCGGGTGCAGGGGGAGCATCCGGATCTTGCCGTACTTGCCGGTCACTGTCAGGGTGCCGCCGTGTTGGTCCAGGTTGGCGATGTCCAGCCCGACGACCTCCCCGGTTCGAAGCCCCGTGGAAGCCATCAGCGCGAGGAAGGTGTGGATGGTCGCCGCCCGGATCGCGGGGCTCAGCTCATCGGCGGCACCGATCAGCGAACCGATCTCCTGCTCGGTGTAGATGTAGGGGGCGGCCCGGGTCACCCTGGCCGGCAGCAGCCTGGCTGGTGGCACCTGCACGGTGGGGTCGATTGAAACAGCCCAGCGGGCGAAGCACCGGATAGCAGACAAGCGCAACGCGTGCCAGCGGGGCGAGGCCCCGGTCGGTGCCATCGCGAAGCCGAGAGCGTGCTCAACTGTCACGGCCTCGGCGTCGTGGGCACGAAGGTAGGCGACGAACTGGGCCAGAAGCAGCTCGGTTCCCTTCAGCGTGTAGCCCAGTGCGCGGCGGACACGAAGGTAGTCGCTGACCATGGCTTCCAGGTCGGCGCTCATGACGTGGCCCTTGCGGTTGGCCATGGGCGTTCCAGCGACGCGAGCCTGTTCATGTCGGTTTTGGCGTAGATCGCGGTCGTGGCTGGGCTGGCATGTCGAAGCATGTGGGCGACTTCTTCCAGGCTCGCCCCCGCGTTCAGTGTTCTTGTGGCCGCGGTGTGCCTCAGCCGGTGTGCGTGGATTGTGCCCAGCCCGGCCCGGCGGGCGGCCCGAGCAACGATGCAGCTGATGCCGCTGTTGGCCATCATGGTGAACGGCGCCCTTGCCCGGACAAACACCGTTCGGGCTGTGGTGTCGGGGCGCCCGTTGCGTAGGTAGTCCACGAGAGCCTGCCCGACGTCAACAGGAACCGGCAGCTGGTCTATCCGGTTGCCTTTGCCGTGAACAGTAAGAGAACCGCTCACCCAGTCCACATCGTCCAGTAGCAAGGCGCAGGCTTCACCGCTGCGCAGCGCCAAACGGTACAGAACGGTGATCACCGCGAAGTCCCGGCGACCCACCGGCGTGGACCGGTCACAGGCACCGAGTAGTGCCTGGACCTGGCCCGGGGTCAGGGCCTTGGGTAAACCGGACAACCTGCGGAAAGCAACAGCTGGAACCGTGTCGGCCAGGCAGACCTCGACCATCCCCTGGGAGTGCAAGAAACGCAGGAAGGACCGCAAGGAACAAGCGGTCATCTGAGCGGACTTACGGGACAACCCCGGCAGGTGCGCCGTCAGAAAACCAGTCACCTCGATCGCGGTCACCGGCCCCAACCCCACGGCCTGGGCCGTGCCTGCGAGGTGTTCAACGAACGGGGCGACCCAGTGCGAATACGCCTCGGCGACCGGTTCGGTCAGGGACCGCTCCACGAGCAGATAACGGCGGAACCGGGTCAGCACCGGATCGGCCGCCGATGGCGGCGTCGGTGCCGACTCCGGCGGGGTCACACCAACCCGGCGCAGGTATCCCAGCATCGGGACCAGTGACTGCCGGGAGTAGTGGTTGG
>JBBRZQ010000025.1:0-41604 GCA_038236535.1 Actinomycetales bacterium | reverse complement strand
GATCGTGCGTGACCTCGACCTGGCGCGGCACGAGTTCCATGTCGCGGTCGAGAACTGGGGCCATGACTTCAACATCGGCTCGGTGATCCGCACCGCGAACGCCTTCAACGCCAGGGCGTTCCACATCGTCGGCAGGCGCCGGTGGAACCGGCGCGGCGCGATGGTGACCGACCGGTACCAGCATGAGTACCACCACCCCGGCGTCGAGGACCTGATCGGGTGGGCCGCCGCGGCACCTGGGGGCGGTGACGCCCCCGGCATACCGATCATCGGCATCGACAACCTGCCCGGGTCGCAGCCGATCGAGACCTACGAGCTGCCCCGGCACTGCATCCTGCTCTTCGGCCAGGAGGGTCCGGGCCTGTCGCCGCAGGCCCGGGAGGCCTCGGCCGTGGTCCTCGACATCGCCCAGTTCGGCTCGACCAGGTCGATCAACGCCGGCGCGGCCGGGGCTATCGCGATGCATGCGTGGGTGCGCCGTCACGTGTTCGACCAGCCCGCCGGTTCCTGAGAGATACTGGCACCGGACCACCACGCTCAGCGACCTCTCGCCGAGCGGACCGGGGGTCGAGGGCCTCAGCACGCACGTGCGAGGATAATGCTTGGCAAGCAGCGCCGCTTGACTGCAATCAGCGCCGCGCATCCTGTGCGGCTGACCGACGATTTCGAGTCTGAGGAGTCACTAAATGCCCATCGCAACCCCTGAGGTCTACGCCGACATGCTGGACCGAGCGAAGGCAGGCTCGTTTGCCTACCCCGCGATCAACGTCTCGTCGTCGCAAACGGTGAACGCCGCGATCCGCGGGTTCGCCGAGGCCGAGAGTGACGGCATCGTCCAGGTCTCCACCGGTGGCGCCGAGTACCTCTCCGGGCCCACCGTCAAGAACATGGTCACCGGTTCCATCGCCCTCGCCGCGTACGCGCACGAGGTGGCCAAGAACTACAACGTCAACATCGCGCTGCACACCGACCACTGCCCCAAGGGCAAGCTGGACGGTTTCGTGCGCCCGCTGATCGCCCTGTCGACCGAGCGGGTCAAGGCCGGCGGCCTGCCCTGGTTCCAGTCGCACATGTGGGACGGGTCCGTCATCCCGGTCCCCGAGAACCTCACGATCGCCCGCGAGCTGCTCGACCTGTGCCGGGCCGCGCACATCATCCTCGAGATCGAGGTCGGCGCTGTCGGTGGCGAGGAAGACGGCGTCACCGGCGCGATCGACGAGAAGCTTTACTCCACCCCCGAGGACGCGCTGCTGACCGTCGAGGCACTGGGCCTGGGCGAGTTCGGCCGCTACATGACCGCGCTGACCTTCGGCAACGTGCACGGCGCCTACAAGCCGGGCAACGTCAAGCTCCGTCCCGAGATCCTCAAGAACGCCCAGCAGGCCGTCATCACCGCCAAGGGCCTGGCCGCGGACGCCAAGCCGTTCGACCTCGTGTTCCATGGCGGGTCGGGCTCGCTGCCGTCGGAGATCTCGGACGCGGTCGACTACGGCGTCATCAAGATGAACGTCGACACCGACACCCAGTACGCCTTCACCCGTCCGGTCGCCGGCTACATGATGGCCAACTACGACGGTGTCCTGAAGATCGACGGCGAGGTCGGCAGCAAGAAGAAGTACGACCCGCGTGCCTGGGGCAAGGCCGCTGAAGAGGGCATGGCGGCACGTGTCGTCGAGGCCTGCCAGAACCTGCGCAGCGCCGGCACCCACGCTTGATGGACAACCTTCTGGGAGTCCCCGAGACCCGGCTGCCGGTTGACCCGGCCGCCGGGGCCCTCGGGGAAGGCAAGGACCCGAGGGTCGTTGCCGCGGCCCACCCGTCCTCGCCGCTGGCCTGGGCCACCCTGGCCGAGGACGCACTCGCCCACGGGCGCACGATCGAGGGTTACGCGTTCGCGCGCACCGGCTATCACCGGTCGCTGGACGCGTTGCGCCGCGGAGGCTGGAAGGGCCAGGGGCCGGTTCCCTGGTCGCACGAGCCCAACCGTGGCTTCCTGCGGTCGCTGGCCGCTCTGAGCCGTGCTGCCGGCGAGATCGGCGAGACAGACGAACAGCAGCGATGTGCCCAGTTCCTACGGGACTCTTCGGCACAGGCGGCCGATACGCTCGGTCTCTAGCGGTTGGCCCCTGACAGGCGCTCGCGCGGCTGACGGGGGCCGCCCCACCGGTTGCGGCAGGCTCAGCTGATGGGGGAACGCTCTACTGATGGGGGTACGTCGTGAGGGCTCGCACCAGCACCGATGAGCAGGAAGCTTTTCGGGCGTCGGTGCGAGCCTTTCTGATCGAGCGGGTCGTTCCGCACGTGGCCGAGTGGGAGGCCGCCAAGTGCGTCCCCAAGAGCCTGTATGCCGAGTTCGGCGCCCTGGGTGTGACGGGGATCCGGATCCCCCAGGAATATGGCGGGGCGGGCGAGACGTCGTTCATCTACAACGTCATCCTTGCCGAGGAGATCGTGCACACCGGTGCCGTCTCCGGGGCCCTGCAGCTGCACCTGAACGTGGTGCTGCCGTACTTCCTGGAGCTCGCGACCGATCAGCAGAAGGCCCGCTGGTTCCCCGGCTTCGTGTCCGGCGAGTCGATGACGGCGATCGCGATGACCGAGCCGGGCACCGGCTCCGACCTGGCGGGTATCTCGGCCTCCGCGGTTCTGGACGGGGACTCCTACGTCCTGCACGGCTCCAAGACGTTCATCACCGGTGGCGTCAACGCCGATCTGGTCATCGTGGTGGCGCGCACCTCTCGCTCCGAGACCGAACGCCGGGCGGGCCTGACCCTGCTGGTCGTCGAAGAAGGGATGGCCGGCTTCAGCCGGGGTCGCAACCTGGACAAGCTGGGCCTGAAGTCCCAGGACACCGGTGAGCTCTTCTTCGACGACGTCCGGGTGCCGGTCGCCAACCGCCTGGGCGAGGAGGGCCACGCGTTCCTCTACCTGACCGCGAACCTCCCGGCCGAGCGGATGTCGATCGCGATGGGGGCCCAGGCCTGCAGCGAGCGGGCGATCACGCTGACGGTGGACTACACCAGGGAGCGCAAGGCCTTCGGCACCCCGATCGCCTCGTTCCAGAACACCAAGTTCGTCCTTGCCGGGCTCTCGGCGAAGGTCGAGGCGGGCCGGCACCTGGTGGACCGGGCTCTGGAGGAGCTGGACGCCGGCACGCTCAGTGTTGCCGACGCCGCCCGGGTCAAGCTGTTCACCACCGAGGTGCAGGCTGAGGTGATGGACTCCTGCCTGCAGCTGCACGGCGGATACGGGTACATGCTGGAGTACCCGATCGCCCGGATGTACGCCGATGCCCGGGTGTCCCGGATCTACGGCGGGTCCAGCGAGATCATGAAGGTCATCATCGCCAAAGACCTTGGCCTGTAAGGCGATCGGCGCAAGCTAGCCATCCTTGGGCGGTCCGTCTGCGAGCGCGGTTCGGTGCCTGAGCCCTGGTGCGGCTAATATTTGGAGGCACGGGCCTGTGCGAATGCGCACCGGGCCTGCGTCATTTTGGTAGACAACACGGCCCGGACGCAACGGAGTGCGGGCGTGACAGCTCAGCAATAAATGACAACGAGGAGGCCGGCATGCCGGCGATCGTTTTGGTTGGCGCCCAGTGGGGCGACGAGGGCAAGGGCAAGGCGACCGATCTGCTCAGCAGCAGGATCGACTACGTCGTGAAGTTCAACGGCGGCAACAACGCCGGTCACACCGTGGTCATCGACGGTGAGAAGTACGCCCTTCACCTGCTGCCCAGTGGCATCCTCACGCCCGGCTGCATCCCGGTCATCGGCAACGGCGTAGTCATCGACCTCGCCGTGCTGTTCGAGGAGATCGACGCGCTCAACGTCCGCGGCATCGACACCTCCCGGCTGGTCGTCAGCGCCAACGCGCACCTGATCACCCCGTACAACCGGGTGATCGACAAGGTCACCGAGCGGTTCCTGGGATCCCGCAAGATCGGCACCACGGGTCGTGGCATCGGACCGACCTACGCCGACAAGATGTCGCGGGTCGGCATCCGGGTGCAGGACGTGTTCGACGAGTCGATCCTTCGCCAGAAGGTCGAGGCCGCCCTGAAGGTCAAGAACCAGATGCTGGTCAAGATCTACAACCGCCGCCCCGTCGAGGTCGACGAGGTGATGGACGAGTTCAAGAAGTATGCCGACCGCCTGCGCCAGATGGTCGTCGACACCGGGCTGCTGCTCAACGCGGCGCTCGACGATGGCAAGACGGTGCTGTTCGAGGCCGGTCAGGCGACCCTGCTGGATGTCGACCACGGCACCTACCCGTTCGTCACCTCCTCCAGCGCCACCGCGGCCGGCGCCTGCACCGGTTCAGGGGTACCCCCGACCAGGATCGACCGGGTCGTGGCCATCCTCAAGGCGTACACCACCCGGGTCGGCGAGGGCCCCTTCCCGACCGAGCTGCTGGACGAGTCGGGGGAGCTCCTGCGCACCACCGGGGCCGAGTACGGCACCACCACCGGCCGTCCGCGTCGCTGCGGCTGGATGGACACGGTCGTCGGGCGCTTTGCCACCCGGATCAACGGGGTCACCGACTTCGTGGTCACCAAGCTCGACGTGCTCACCGGCCTGGAGCAGATTCCGGTCTGTGTCGCCTATGACGTCGGCGGCGTGCGTCACGACGAGATGCCGATGAGCCAGAGCGACTTTCACCACGCGAAGCCCGTCTACGAGAGCCTGCCCGGCTGGTCGGAGGACATCTCGGCCTGCCGCACGTTCGAGGAGCTGCCGGCCAACGCCCGCGCGTACATCCTGCGGGTCGAGGAGCTCATCGGCGCCCGCATCTCGGCGATCGGCGTCGGCCCCGGCCGCGACGAGATCATCGAGCGCTACTCGTTCCTGGGCTGATGCCTGCAGCCGATCCGAAGGCCGCCGAACAGGACTGGGTCTCGCGCCTCGCGGACCAGGTCGTTGCCGAGTCGCAGCGCCGGGCGCCCGGGCAGCCGGTGGTCTGCGCGTCGGGGCTGAGCCCTTCCGGGCCGATTCACCTGGGCAACCTGCGTGAGGTCATGGTCCCGCACCTGGTGGCCGACGAGATCCGGCGTCGGGGCATCCCGTGTCGACACCTGCTCTCGTGGGACGACTACGACCGCTTTCGCAAGGTCCCGGCCGGCATCGACCCGTCCTGGGCGCAGCACATCGGCAAGCCGCTGACGTCGGTCCCGGCACCGCCGGGCAGCCGGTATGCGAGCTGGGCCGAGCACTTCCAGGCGCCCATGCTGGAGGCTCTGGCCGTGCTTGGCATCGAGGTTGACGGCATGTCGCAGACCGAGCGCTACACCTCCGGTGCCTATCGCGAGCAGGTCCTGTTCGCGATGCGCGAGCGGGCGCTGATCAATGCCGTGCTCGCGCGATACCGGACTCTGGCAACCCAGCCCGATGAGGACGACCCGGCGAGCATCGGCGCTGCCGCTGGTGACACTGCTGGTGATGAGTACTTCCCGTACAAGCCCTACTGCTCGGTGTGTGAGCGAGACCTGACCACGGTGAGGTCCTATGACAGTGACACGACGGCGCTGACCTATACCTGCGCCTGCGGTCACCGGGAGTCGGTGCTGCTCTCGGAGCACCGCCGCGGCAAGCTGGTCTGGAAGGTCGACTGGCCGATGCGCTGGGCCTACCAGGGTGTGATCTTCGAACCGTCCGGCGTGGACCACCAGTCGCCCGGCTCATCCTTCGTCGTGGGCGGTGAGATCGTGCGCACCGTCTTTGGCGGGGAGCGCCCGATCGGCCCGATGTATGCCTTCGTCGGGATCAGCGGCATGGCCAAGATGAGCTCCTCTCGTGGCGGCGTCCCGACGCCGGCCGACGCGCTGGCGATCATGGAGGCACCGCTGCTGCGCTGGCTCTACGCCCGGCGCAAGCCCGCTCAGTCCTTCACCATCGCGTTCGACCAGGAGATCCACCGCCTGTATGACGAGTGGGACACCCTGGCACGCAAGGTCGCCGACGGCTCGGTCCAGCCCGGCGCCCTGGCCGCTCACGAGCGGGCGACGGGCACAGCTGCCGGTGAGCTACCAAGGACACCGCGCCCGGTGCCCTATCGGACTCTCGCGTCGGTCGTCGACATCACCGCGGGCGAGCAGGATCAGATGCTGCGAATCCTGGCGGACCTCGACCCTGCGCACCCCCTCGTGTCGTTGGACGAGACCCGGCCCCGGCTGACCTGCGCGCAGGCCTGGGTGCAGACACAGCTTCCGGCAGACCAGCGGACAGTGGTGCGGGACGAGCCGGACTCGGCGCTTCTGGCCTCGCTCACTGACGACCAGCGGGCTGCGTTGCTGCTGCTGGTTGCTGGCCTCGACGAGCACTGGTCCCTGGCCGGCCTGACGTCCTGGGTATACGCGGTGCCCAAGATCCGGGCCGGGCTCCCGCCGGACGTCAAGGCCGCAACCCCCGAGCTCAAGGCGACCCAGCGCGAGTTCTTCGTTCTTCTCTACCGCCTGCTCATCGGCAAGGACACGGGTCCACGTCTGCCCACTCTGCTCCTGGCCGTGGGCGCCGACCGGGTGCCAGCCCTGCTGGGCGCACCCTGAGCGACGCGGCCCGCCGGGTGGATGGTGACGTCGCCCTCTGCGGCAACTCGCTCAGTCATGGTCGGGCTGTTATCGGCGCTCCAGGACGGTCATCCGGTGGGCGGCGCGGGTGAGCGCGACGTAGAGCACGTGGATGCCGCCGGGGGACTCTGCGGTGATCTCGGCCGGGTCGACGATGACCGTGGCGTCGTACTCCAGGCCCTTGGTCGACATCGGGTCCATGACGTTGACGCGACTGGAGGAGCCATTTGTCAGGGGATCGAGCACGGATCTGATCGCCTCGATCCAGGGTGCCGGTGAGATGACCGCGATGGAGCCCTCGACCTCACCGAGCAGCACCTCGACAGCGGCTGCCGCGGCAGCCGGGATACCCTCGCTGTCCACTGCGGCGACGACCGGGTCGATACCGGTCTCGCGGACCGCGTTCGGGAAGTCGGCGTCCGGCACCTCGGCCCGGATCACGTCGGCGGCGTAGGCGAAGATCTCCCGCGCGTTGCGGTAGTTGGTGTCCATGTGGAAAAGCGTGCGCACCTTGGAGCCGAACGCCTGCTCGCGAGCCGCCCGTGCCTCCGCCGGATCGGGCCAGGAAGCCTGTGCCTCGTCGCCGACCACCGTCCAGGACGCCCAGCGGCCGCGACGACCGAGCATCCGCCACTGCATCGGCGAGATGTCCTGCGCCTCGTCGATCAGCACGTGGGCGTACTCGTCGGGGTCGTCCAGCCGGCCGTTCATCAGCCGTTCCATGCTCGTGCGCGGGGTGACCTCGTAGCCGAGGCGTTTCTGTGCCCAGGGGTTCAGGCCGTGAGTGGTCAACTCGGAGACGCCGGGCACGGTGAGGTCGTCGAGCTCCTCGACCTGGTAGGCCGCGGGCTCATCTCGGTCGGGCTCGCGGATGGTGCCGAGGATGGAGGCGAGGTCGTCGATCAGCGCGACGTCGGCCACCGACCAGGTCCCCGTGTCGCTCGCCCTCTGGATCGAGTCGCTGAGCAGCCTGCACTCGTCGTCGCTGAGAATTCCCGCGGCATAGCGCCGGGTGCGCTCGGGATCGGCGAGCCACAGCAGCACCTCGCGGGCGTCCAGCGGCCGCCACCACTGCCGCACGAAAGCCTCGACGTTTATGTGGTCGAGGAACTTCTCCACGAACACCCAGCGTTCGCTGCCGGGACTGGCCTCCCAGGCAGCCTCGGCCAGAGCCTGGGTGGCCGCCCGTCGGGCGTGGTTGCGCTGGTGAGAGCGCAGCACCTGGAGGCGCACCTGGTCGAGCTCGGCCGGGTCGATCCGGATCGCCTGGCCGTCGACGAAGGCACGAAGCTGGGTCGGCGCGTCGGGGATGACGTCCTGGGCGGCCCGGGCAAGGATCCGGCGGATCTTCAGCGAGCCTTTGATGGCCGCTGCCGCCGGGGTGTCGAGGCGTTCGGTGGTGACACCGGCTGCGATGTCGCCGAGCGATCGCAGGGTGACCGTGTCCTCGCCCAGCGAGGGCAGCACCCGCTCGATGTAGGCCGTGTAGGCGGCGGACGGGCCCACCACGAGGATCCCGCCGGACTCGTAGCGGCGGCGGTCGGAATACAGCAGGTAGGCGGCGCGGTGCAGCGCGACGACCGTCTTGCCGGTGCCTGGGCCTCCGGTGATCTCGGTGACCCCGCGGGCCGGTGCCCTGATCGCCTCGTCCTGGTGGCGCTGGATGGTGGCGACGATGTCGCGCATCCTGCCCCCGCGGGATCGGGTCAGGGCTGCCATCAGCGCGCCGTCGCCGACCACGACGAGGTCTTCGGGCGGCTCGGGGACCATCAGGTCGTCCTCGATGCCGATCACATCGGCGCCCTTGCAGCGCAGGACGCGGCGGCGCAGGACCCCCATCGGCTCGACCGGGGTGGAGCGGTAGAAGGGTGCCGCGGCGGGCGCGCGCCAGTCGATCACCAGCGGCTCGTAGTCGTCGTCGCGAACACCGAGCCGGCCGACATAACGCGTCTCACGATCGCGGCTGCGGGCGCGTCCCGCGGACTTGGCGCCACCGGCCTCATCGGCAGCCCTGGCACCCTCAGCACCGTCAGCGGCGTCGCTGTCGCCCCTGGCGTCAGGTCCGACGTCGAGCCGTCCGAAGACCAGGCCCTCGTACTGCGTCTCGAGGATGGTGCGGCGCTTGTTCGCGTTGAAAACCAGAGCATCACGCTCGAAGAGGCCGGTGATCTCCTCGTCCCGGATGTCGCCGGTGCGGTCGGTCCTGCCCCGGGCCAGGCCCTCGGCCTCCACCAGGGAGACGCGCTGGGCGGCCTTGGCGAGCTCGGCGTAGACCGTGTCGACATGCCTCTGCTCGACGGCGATCTCGGCTGCGAGGGCGTCCTGGGTCACTGGTGCGCCCGGGTGGGGCAGGGCTGTCCCGCCGTCGTGCGGGGAGGGGTCAGCCTGTTGCTGCGATTCGCTCACTGCTCCCCTGACTCGTGGTGGTGGGATGCGGGTCGGAGGGACTTTGCTCGTCCGATGAGGGGGCGGGACCCGGGAGACCCTCATGCGAACACACGAGTCTAACCCTTGATCGGGGATCCATCGTGGACACCTGCCCGGTCGGTTCGCGGTCCGTACGCCGGGCTCCCTCTGGCGGCCGTGGGCCCCGTGCTGGGTTGTCCCATTCCCGGGCCGGTCCCCTACGCTTACCTGTCGTGAAGGTTCTCGTCATTGGCACCGGTGCTCGTGAGCACGCCATCGTCAGGGCTCTGACGCTCGACCCGTCGGTCGACGCCGTCATCGCCGCCCCAGGCAACCCGGGTATCGACGCCATTGCGTTGTGCCGCGACCTGCCACACGGACTTCTGGACGGCGCGGGGGTCGCGGACCTGGCCGTCGAGCTGGGTGTGAACCTCGTCATCATCGGCCCAGAGGCGCCACTGGTGGCCGGGGTGGCCGACGCGGTGCGCGAGCGAGGCATCGCCTGCTTCGGCCCCACCGCCGAGGCGGCCCGCCTTGAGGGAAGCAAGGCGTTCGCCAAGGAGGTCATGGCCGAGGCCGGTGTGCCCACCGCGCTGGCCCATGTCTGCAGCACCACCGACCAGGTGGCTCGTGCCCTGGACGTCTTCGGCGCGCCATACGTGGTCAAGGACGACGGTCTGGCTGCCGGCAAGGGCGTCGTGGTGACCGACAACCGTTCCCAGGCGCTGGCCCACGCGATCCAGTGCCTGAACAAGCCGGACGCCCGCATCATCGTCGAGGAGTTCCTTGACGGCCCCGAGATCTCGCTGTTCTGCATCAGCGACGGGACCACCGTGGTGCCGCTGGCCCCGGCCCAGGACTTCAAGCGACTCTCGGACAACGACGAGGGACCCAACACCGGTGGTATGGGCGCCTACTCCCCGCTGGACTGGGCCCCGGCGACCCTGGTGAAGGACGTCGTCGACCGGGTCGCCCAGCCGACCGTCGACGAGATGCGGCACCGCGGCACCCCGTTCGCCGGAGTTCTCTATGTCGGGCTGGCCCTGACCTCGCGCGGCCTGCGGGTCGTCGAGTTCAACGCCCGCTTCGGCGACCCGGAGACGCAGGTGGTGCTGGCCCGGCTGGCCACGCCGCTGAGTGGTCTGCTGTACGCGGCTGCCGTCGGCAAGCTGGACGAGTTTCCCCCTCTGCGCTGGCGTCCTGAGCATGCGGTGACCGTGGTCGTGGCCTCCAAGGGCTACCCCGTGTCGCCGCGTGATGGTGACGTGATCGAGGGGCTGTCAGCGATTGGCCTGGTGGGTGAGGACGCCTACGCCCTGCATGCCGGTACGGCCGTGAAGAAGGACGGTGCGATCGTCTCCGCGGGCGGGCGTGTCCTGTCCGTCGTGGCGACCGGCGCCGATCTGGCCCAGGCGCGCGACCGCGCCTACCGCGCAGTGAAACAGATCAAGCTCAAGGGCTCCACCCATCGCACCGACATCGCCCTTGCGGCCCAGCGCGGCGAGATCCAGGTGCCGCGGTGAACACCTCGGCGCAGGCGAGCGGGCCGGCCGAACGGCAGGGGCTGCCGGGGTTCGAGCACGTCTACTCGGGCAAGGTCCGTGAGCTGTACGCGCCGGTCGACCCGTCCACCGGGGTGGCCCGCAAGGATCAGCTGCTGCTCGTGGCAACGGACCGGATCTCGGCCTACGACTACATCCTGGACAGCGAGATCCCCGACAAGGGCAAGGTGCTGACCCAGCTCTCGCTGTGGTGGTTCGAGCAGCTGGCCGACCTGGTCCCCAACCACGTGATCTCCTCCGAGGTCCCGGAGGCGGTGGCCGGGCGCGCGGTCCTGGTGCAGCGCCTCGACATGGTTCCGGTCGAGTGCATCGGGCGGGCCTATCTGACCGGGAGCGGGCTCAGCGAGTATCGCGAGACCTCCTCGGTCTGTGGCGTTCCCCTGCCCGCGGGCCTGACCAACGGGTCGTTGCTGCCCGTGCCGATCTTCACCCCGACCAGCAAGGCCCCGATCGGCCAGCACGACCAGCCGATGACCTTTGACGAGGTCGCGGCCATGGTCGGCACCCCGATGGCCGCCAGCGTGCGTGACCTCACTGTCGCGATCCTGCGGCGCGGCAACGAGATTGCCGCCGAGCGGGGCATCCTGCTGGCCGACACCAAGGTGGAGTTCGGGATTGACAGGGCCCGGCCCGACGCCGGGGGCAGCCCCCTGATCGTGCTTGCCGACGAGGTGCTCACCCCTGACTCGTCGCGTTTCTGGCCGGCCGCCAGCTGGGCGCCGGGGCGGGCCCAGGACTCCTACGACAAGCAGTTCGTCCGGGACTGGCTCACCTCGCCGGCCAGCGGCTGGGACCGTTCCTCGGGCCAGGCGCCCCCCGCGCTCCCGCAGGACATCATCGACGCCACCCGCTCGAAGTACGTCGAGGCGTACGAGTCGCTGACCGGCCGAACCTTCGGCTGACGGTTGACCGCTGACCGATACCGGCTGGCGGGACACGGTCACGATCAGCGGTCGCGGGCAGATAAACTGCGCTGACCCGCCCAGTTTCTGACCAGCCCCCGTCTCTGAGGAGCACCTCGCATGGGAATCGTCGTTGTCGACGTCATGCTCAAGTCCGAGATTCTCGACCCCCAGGGCCAGGCTGTCGCCGGCGCCCTGCCCCGGTTGGGATTCCACCAGTTCACCGATGTCCGCCAGGGCAAGCGGTTCGAGCTGACTGTCGAGGGCGAGGTGACCGACGAGGTGCTCGCCGCCGCGCGTTCGGCCGCCGAGACCATGCTCTCCAACCCGGTGATCGAGGACGTGGTGGGCGTCCGCGCCGAGCCGGCACCCACCGGATCGCCGGCAGCAGAGCCGCAGGCAACGGAGTACCAGGTATGAAGATCGGCGTCGTGACCTTCCCGGGCTCGCTCGACGACCACGACGCCCGCCGCGCCGTCCGGATCGCCGGCGGCGAGCCCGTCTCGCTGTGGCACGGTGACGACTCGCTGCACGGTGTCGACGCGGTGGTGCTGCCCGGTGGCTTCTCCTACGGCGACTACCTGCGGGCCGGCGCCATCGCCCGGTTCGCCCCGGTCATGTCGGCACTGATCCCGGCCGCCCGGGGCGGTCTGCCGGTGCTCGGCATCTGCAACGGCTTCCAGATCCTGTGCGAGTCGCACCTGCTGCCCGGCGCGATGATCCAGAACGACCACCGGACCTTCATCTGCCGTGACCAGCGCCTGCGGGTCGAGAACGCGACGACCGCCTGGACCTCGGACTTCGCCCGCGGCGACGAGATCACCATCGTTCTGAAGAACCAGGACGGCCAGTATGTCGCCGACCAGCACACCCTCGACGAGCTCGAGGGTGAGGGCCGGGTCACCTTCCGGTATGTCGTCGAGCAAGGTGTCGTCGGGCACGATGTGGCCGGCCACGGTGCCGATGACGGCCAGGCGGCTGCGGATCGCCCGGTGGCCGTGAAGCACGACCGCTTCGCCACCCGCAACCCGAACGGCTCCTACCGCGACATCGCCGGGGTCACCAACGAGCGCGGCAACGTGGTCGGCCTGATGCCCCACCCCGAGCACGCCGTCGAGGAGGGCTACGGTCCCTCGCTCGACGGCCTGAAGTTCTTCACGTCCGTCCTGAAATCTGTGGTGAATGCATGAGCTCCATGACCAGGCCCGGCAGCGACCAGGCTGACCTGGAGACGACCGGTCCGACCATCATCGACACCGTCTCAGACGCCTCGACGACCCCGGACACCGAACAGCCCTGGTCAGAGCTCGGGCTGAAGGCTGACGAGTACGAGCGGATCCGCGAGATCCTCGGCCGGCGCCCGACCATTGCCGAGCTGGCGATGTACTCGGTCATGTGGTCCGAGCACTGCTCCTACAAGTCCTCCAAGGTCCACCTCGCCCAGTTCAGCGAGAACACCACCGACGAGATGAACGAGAAGCTGCTGGTCGGCATCGGCGAGAACGCCGGCGTGGTCGACATCGGCGACGGCTGGGCGGTGACCTTCAAGGTCGAGAGCCACAACCACCCGTCCTACGTCGAGCCATACCAGGGTGCGGCGACCGGTGTCGGCGGCATCGTCCGCGACATCATGTCGATGGGCGCCCGCCCGATCGCGGTGATGGACTCGTTGCGGTTCGGCGCCATCGACCACCCGGACACCCATCGGGTGCTGCCCGGGATCGTGGCCGGTGTCGGTGGCTACGGCAACTGCCTGGGTCTGCCCAACATCGGTGGCGAGGTCGTCTTCGACCCCTGCTACCAGGGCAATCCCCTCGTCAATGCCCTGTCGGTCGGCAAGATGCGGATCGAGGACATCCACCTCGCGAAGGCCTCCGGGGTCGGCAACCTGGTCATCCTGTTCGGGGCCAAGACCGGCGGCGACGGCATCGGCGGGGTCTCCGTGCTGGCGTCGGAGACGTTCGACGCGGACGGCCCGGCCAAGCGCCCGGCGGTCCAGGTCGGCGACCCGTTCGCCGAGAAGGTGCTGATCGAGTGCTGTCTGGACCTGTATGCCGCCCACGTGGTCGACGGTATCCAGGACCTCGGCGGCGCCGGGCTCTCCTGCGCGACCAGTGAGCTGGCGTCCAACGGTGACGGCGGGATGCGGGTCTGGCTCAACCGGGTCCCGCTGCGCGACGCCTCGCTGAGGGTCGAGGAGATCCTCATGTCGGAGTCCCAGGAGCGGATGATGGCCGTGGTCGAGCCGGGCAAGCTCGAGGAGTTCCTGGCGATCACCGCGCGCTGGGACGTCGAGGCGACGGTGGTCGGTGAGGTCACCGAGGGCAGGCACCTCGAGGTCTTCTGGCATGACGAGCTGATCATCGACGTGCCGCCGCGGTCGGTGGCCCACGACGGACCGGTCTACCACCGCCCGATGAGCCGGCCGGCATACCTTGATGCCTTGCAGGCCGCGGTCCCCGACGACCTGTTGCGGCCGGCCGACGGCGCCGGGCTCAAGGCGGCGCTGCTGGCACTGATGGCGTCCCCGAACCTGTGCGACAAGTCCTGGATCACCGACCAGTACGACCGGTACGTGATGGGCAACACGGCGCTGGCGACCCCGGACGACTCCGGCGTGGTGCGCGTCGACGAGGAGACCGGCCGAGGGGTGGCGATCTCGACCGACTGCAACAGCCGCTTTGCCAAGCTCGACCCGTTCACGGGTGCCCAGCTGGCGCTGGCTGAGGCGTACCGCAACGTGGCGACCGCGGGCGCCGTCCCGCTGGCGGTCTCCGACTGCCTGAACTTCGGCTCGCCCGAGGACCCCGACGTGATGTGGCAGTTCGCCGAGGCCGTGCGCGGCATCTCTGCGGGCTGCAAGACCCTTGGCATCCCGGTGACCGGTGGCAACGTCTCGCTGTACAACCAGACCGCCGATGAGGCGATCCACCCGACCCCCCTGGTGGCAGTCCTGGGCGTGATGGACGACGTGGCCCGCCGCACGCCCTCGGGCTGGACGACGCCCGGCCAGGTCATCTATCTGCTGGGTAGCACGGCCGACGAGTTCGGTGGCTCGGCCTGGACCCAGGTCGCCCACGACCACCTCGGTGGTATGCCGCCCCGCGTCGACCTCGACGCTGAGCGGCGGCTCGGCGAGATCCTGGTCAACGCCTCACGGCAGGGTCTGGTCTCGGCCGCGCACGACCTGTCCGACGGCGGACTGGCCGTGGCGCTCGCGGAGGCCTCCCTGCGCAACGGCGTCGGTGCCCGGGTCTGGCTGGACGAGGTCTGCGGCCGCGACGGGGTCGACGCTTTCACGATGCTGTTCAGCGAGTCGGCCGGCCGGGCGATCGTCGCCGTGCCACACAGCGCGCAGGTCGCGTTCACCGACCTGTGCACGAGTCGCGGCCTTGCCCATGCCAGCATCGGCGTGGTCGAGGAAGAGGCCCGGGTGCTCGACGTGCAGGGTCAGTTCATCCTGCCCCTGGACGAGCTGAGCAGGGCCCACACCTCGACGCTGCCGGCCGTCTTCGGGTCCCGCTAGCCAGCCTCCCACCAGCCCGACCCGGCGTTCCCCCAGCTCAGCCGGCGGTCGCTGTTCAGCCGGCTGGTGGGGCGAGCGAGAAGACGTCGCCCGGACTGCAGCCGATCACGAGGCAGATCCGGGCGTACACCGGGCTTGACGGGCCGTCGAGGCCCAGGCACAGACCGACCACTGCGAGACCGCCGCGGCCGAGCAGCTGCTCAGGAACGGTGGAGCCCCAGGGGCGCATCAGGTGGACGGCAACGACCACGTCGCCCTGAGCCTGGGTGGCGCCGTTGATGTCATACGCCACCCCCCAGAAGCTGGCCAGCACCCCGGCTGCCATGACGGTCCCGGCGAGGGTCCGGATCAGTCCGGGGCTGGCGAAGGGTCTTCTGGTAGGTCGTGCTGAGAGTTCCGGGAGCTGGGACGGCTGGGACATGGATCCTCTTAGGGTGACAGGTTCGCAGGCCGCGCCGGATGCTCGACGATATCGAATGGCGACAGTATCGATATTCGATGTGTTCGTGTCAGCCGCAGAATCTGCTAGGCCGGGTCTGGCCGAGCTGGGCTCGGCAGGATCTGGGTCTGCTCCGCCATGTAGTACAGGCTGAGACCAGCCATGATGACCAGGATCAGCGGCGGCCAGATCAGGCCGAGCGCCGTGGCAACGGGGTAGGCGATCGTGCCGAGCCCGAACCGCTGGATGGCCCGGTTCCCGACCTCGGCAGGGACCGGGCTCACCAGCAGGCCATGGTGGACCATCCGGCTCAGCATGGCGGTGAAGGCAGCCGCCATCCCGATGTTGGAGATGCCGTAGAGCAGGACCGCCCAGCGCGCGTCGCTTCCTCCTTCACTGATGAAGTCAGCCAGGGTCGAGGTGGTGAAGGGCATCGTGGTCACGAACATGAGCAGCACCAGGTTCTCGAAGAGCAGCACCCGGTCAACCCGGTCGATCAGCGAGAACAGGGCGTGGTGGTTCACCCAGATGACGCCGATCACGAAGAAGCTGACGACGTAGGCCACGAAGCTGGGCCAGGTCTGGGCGAGCTGGTGGACCAGGCTGCCGTGGCCGGTTGTCTCGATGTGAAGGTCCAGCACCAGCAAGGTGATGGCGACCGCGAGAACGCCGTCGCTGAACGCCTCGGCGCGGCCCTTGTCCATGCCGGCCATCCTGCCCGACCGGACCGGGCGAGCACCAGAGATGGTCCGGCTGTATCGCCGTCGTCGGTTCTTGCGCCGTCGTCTCACCGCCAGGTCCCGCTGCGATGCCTCAGGAGTGCAGGAAGGCTCTATGGCCAGACTCATCTGCTCGGGTATCACCTCGCTTGACGGCCACGTCGCCGACGAGGACGGATGCTTCGACTGGAGTGTGCCGGACTAGGAGGTACATACGTTCGTCAAAGACCTCGAGCGACCGATCAGGCGCTCAGGGCCGGGCTGGTCGACGAGTGCCACCTGTTCGTCACGCTCATCGTGGTCGGGGCGGCACGTCCCTCCTGCCCGGCAGCCTCGCCTGTACCTCGACCTGCCGGACGAGCGCCGAATCAGCAACGGGGTGGTTCACCTCCGCTACCGGACCGGGTCCTGAGCCGGCAGGTGGGTTCTGACCAGACGGTCAGGCAGCACGCATCTGGAACCACCTCCGCAAGCGAAGGCCCTGCATCCAGCACAATAAGGAGGACCGGCGGTTGGTCTCACCCTGTTCGGGTCTGGCGACGTCGGGATCCCATCGCGAGGACTGGTGACATAGATGTCCGGCTATTGGCTCGACATAGCGCTGATTTGTTCACTCATACTCCTCAACGCGGTCTTCGCCGGCAGCGAGATGGCCCTGATCTCGTTGCGGGCCGGGCAGCTCAGGCAGCTGGAACGGGAGGGTGGCCAGCGGGCGATGCGCCTGGTCAGGCTCGCCCACGACCCCAACCGCTTCCTGGCAACGATCCAGATCGGGATCACGCTAGCCGGGTTCCTGGCCTCGGCCACCGCAGCGGTGTCTCTGGCCGAGCCCCTGGCACCCAGGCTGGGTGTCTTCGGATCTGCCGCAGAGCCGGTCGCTATTGCCGGTGTGACACTCATCCTGACGTTCCTGACCCTTGTCCTGGGAGAGCTGGCCCCCAAACGCCTCGCCATGCAGAAGGCGCTCCCGTGGGCGCTGAAGGTCGCCAGGCCGCTGGACCTGCTGTCCGTGTTCTCCAGGCCGGTGGTGGCGCTGCTGGGCGCCTCGACCGACGTCATCGTTCGCCTGCTCGGCGGACGGCCGGACGCACCCGCCGATGAGCTGAGCCCTGCGGAGCTGCGCGACCTGGTGACCAGTCACGAGAGCCTCACCCCCGAGCAGCGCGAGATCATCAGTGGCGCCCTGGAGCTTCACGAGCGCATGCTGCGCGAGGTGCTCGTGCCGCGAGGCTCGGTCTTCTGTCTGAGGGGAGACCTGACGGTAGGCGAGGCCCGCACCTTGATGTCGGAAGCTGGCCACTCCCGTGCTCCGGTCACCCGCAGCAACCACCTGGATGACGTCGAGGGTGTGGTGCACTGGTCCTCGCTGGTCAGTGGCGACGCCGCACTGGTGCGCTCGGTGGCCACCACGGCAATGGTGCTGCCGGATACCGCGCGCATCTCCAACGTTCTGCGGCTCTTCAAGACGGAGCGTCAGCAGATGGCCATCGTGATCGATGAGCACGGCGCCGTCGACGGAATTGTCACGCTGGAGGACCTTCTCGAGGAGATCGTCGGCGAGATCTATGACGAGACCGACTCTGACGTCATCGGGATAGAGCCGGCGGCCGACGGTTCGCTGACCCTGCCGGGGACGTTCCCGATCCACGACCTGGTCGACGTGGGCGTGGACATCGAGTCGCCCGGCGCCGGGGACTACACCACGGTCGCGGGAATTGTGCTTGAGCATCTGGGCCGGATTCCCGAGATCGCCGGAGACGTGGTGGAACTGGCGGGATGGAGCATCGAGGTGCTCGAAGTGGGGCATCATGCGGTGACCAAGGTGCGGGTGCGGCCAACGCCCGGGGGGCCGGCGGACCTGGTGGACCTGGCGGACTGACTCGGCTCAGATCAGCCATCAGGCAGGAGTGCCTGTTTCGCCACTGGTCACCGAAGGTAGGCGCGAGCCAGCACGCACCAGGCGGAAGCGGCGATCTCGAACGGCGCTGGCGGAAGCGATTGCTGACAGCGGGTGCGCAGTGAGTCGCGCTGCCGGTCATCCAGCTGCACGACGTAGGCTCCGGCCGGTCCGACACCCAGCAGGAACGGCTCCCACCAGTCAGCGAAGGTCGGGAACCGGACCGTGACGGTGAGCACGGTGGGCTCGATCTGGTGCAGACCGGCCGCTTCGCAGAGCTCTGCCAGGTGGCCTTCGCGGGCGCCGGCCAGCCGGACTCGTCGCGGGCATCCGGGTCAAGGTCGTGGACGGCCTGCCAGAAGGTGGCGAGCGGGCCCATGCCTCCGGCGTGATCCCAGACGCAGGCGGCAACCAGGCCCCCGGGACGGGTGACTCGTGCCATCTCCGAGAACCCCGACACGGGATCGGTCATGAAGTGCACGACCAGCTGGGCAAGGGCCACGCCGAAGGTGTCGTCCGGGAACGGGAGCTGCTCGGCGGTCGCGCTGTGCACGTCGACCCCGGGGAGCGCAGCACGGATCGCGTCGACGAAGGAGCTCGACGGATCGACCGCCGACACGGCGCCGGCCCCCAGGCGTTCGACGAGCCGGGCTGTCAGCGCTCCGGGCCCACACCCCACGTCCAGTGCCCGCTGGCCCGCCTGGACCCGGGCGAGCCCGGCGAAGGTGAGCGCCAGCGGCTCGGAGAACCGGCCCATGAAGGTCGGCCAGTGGGTCTCGATGTCGCCCACCCCTTCGGAGGCGACCGCGTTCAGTGTGGACTCCTTTGAGGTGAACCGCTGGCTGCTCTGGCGCAAATGGGACAGCACCTGGGTGTGGGTGCTGACCGAGCTGCCGGACGGCCGGACGAGGCTGGTCACCCGGGTGCTCACCCGCTACGACTGGGCGAAGCCAGTGTCCGCAGTGCTCAGCGTGGTGCTGCTGGAGCTCGGTGACTTCGCGATGATGCGGCGGATGCTGCTCGGGATCAAGGCGCGCGCCGAGGCGGGACACCGCCAGTTGTCCTGACCACACTGGTGAGGAACGCGGTCGGCTGCCACGGTGGCTGGCTCACTGAGCCGTCCGCGCAGGTCGGGGCACACAACGGCCGGGTGAGTTGTTATGTGTCATATGGCGGAAGATTCTGAGGCACTGGACGCCTATTCGGCCACGGTCGTGCGGGTCGCCGAGAGGGTGCTGCCGAGTGTGGCCAGCCTGCGGGTGCGGACCCGACGAGGTGACGGTGCGGGCAGCGCGAGCGTGCTGACCGCGGACGGATTCCTGCTGACCAGTGCCCATGTCGTCGAGCATGCCGATTCTGCTGAGGCCGCCTTCACCGACGGGACGGTGGTCGGCGCCGACGTGATCGGGCGTGATCCGCTGTCCGACCTCGCCGTGCTCAGGGCGCGGGGTGCAGTGCCTGTGCCGGTGGAGCTCGGCGACGCCGCCAGGCTGCGGGTCGGACAGCTTGTGGTGGCCCTTGGCAACCCGCTCGGGCTGGCCGGCAGCGTCACCGCCGGTATCGTCTCCGCGCTCGGACGTTCCCTGCCGACCCGGGCCGGCCGCGTCGTCGACGAGGTGATTCAGACCGATGCGGCGCTCAACCCCGGCAACAGCGGAGGCGCGCTGGCGGACAGCTCCGGGAGAGTGGTCGGCGTCAATACCGCAGTGGCCGGGATCGGTGTCGGGCTGGCCGTGCCGATCAACGAGACGACCCGCGGCATCATCACCACTCTGATGGCCAGTGGACGGGTTCGCCGGGCCTGGCTCGGGATCGTGGGCACTCAGGTGCCGCTTCCGCCGGCAATGGCCGCCAAGGTGTTTCGCGGCAACGGACTTCAGGTTGCCCAGATCATGCCGCAGAGCCCGGCCGCGCAGTCGGGCCTGCGCGTCGGTGACATCGTGGTGTCGGTTGCCGGTGACCCCGTCGCCTCGACCACCGCGCTCCAGCGCGCCATGGTCGAGGATGCGATCGGACGCCGGCTGGAGATCACGGTATGGCGCAACGGTGCGCTCGTGGACGTCATCGCCGTCCCCCGCGAGCTCACGGACGCCTGAGCTCGGCTCCCAGGCGTGAGTGGCGTTGCTGTGGTGCGGACGCGCCTGAAGAGCGAACCCTGGACCACCCTCCTGGGCAGTGACAGGCGGACGTGGCTGCTGGCCTGTGATGAGCCTGCCGCCCGGCCGGTGGGTGGCTCTCGCCGGGCTTCTTGACCGGCCGGCCGATGATCCCGAGCTGATCGCGACCCACGCGGCGGTGCTGGCCGACCCGGCACACAAGCGCTGTTGCAGCGGCTGCCCGACTGGGAGGCCGACAACCATCTCTCCGGTCATTCGAGCCCTGCTTTTGCCCCCAACCTGCTGAACCTGCTGGCCGACCAGGGGGTGAGCGCCGGCGATGACGCCCGGGTCGAGGGCCTGCTGGACTCGTTCCTCGACCGTCAGGATCCTGATGGTCGTTTCCTGTCATTCGGCACCAGCCGAGCGTTCACGACGCCGGTCTGGGGATCGTTGCTCTGCGACACCCACGCGATCACCGAGGTGCTCATCCGGTTCGGGCGAGCAGAGGACCCGGCGGTGGTCCGGGCGATGTGTCAGATGGCAGCGGATCGGGCGAACACCCCGCAAGACCTGGGCTGGCCGTGCCTACCCACCGGTCAGCCGGCGACGCCCAGAGGTCACCGACATCAGCGAGCCGGGCGCTGGGGGCCGGGCGCTAGGGGACCGGGCGCTGGGGGGCCGGAAGCCAAGGGCCCGGAGGTGGGGAACCGGGCCTGATCGCGCTCAGCGGACGCGCCAGCCCTTGACTGGTGGGGGCGGCGGTGACTGAGCGCTGTCGGCCGTCGTGAAGGCGGTCGAACCGGCGAACTGCCTGGCCAGCTGTGCCCCGTCGCGCAGCCCCGTCGGGAAGGGCATCTTGGCGACCTGCCGGCGAAGGGCGCCGAGGTCCAGCGGGCTGCGTGAGGCAACCGCCACGCTGTTGCCGAAGCGCCTGCCCTTGAGGATCTCGTGGGTGCCGATCAGGGCGACCTGCCCGAAGACGGTGACCAGGCCGGCATACACGCGCCGCAGGTATGCCTTGCCGGGCTCGTCGGCGATGTTGAGCAGCATCGTCCCGTCCGGTTTGAGCACCCGGCAGGCATCGGCCAGGAACTCCACCGTGGTGAGCTCCGCCGGGACCCGGCCGTCGGCATACGCGTCCAGGACCACGACGTCGGCGCTCGCACCGGCGAGCTGGGCGACCCCGGTGAGGCCGTCGACCGGGCGCACCCGGATCCGGTGCCGGCGGTGCAGCGGGAGGTCCCGGCGTACCAGCTCGGTCAGCCTGGCATTCGGCTCGAGAACGATCTGTGGCGACCCGGGGCGCTCGGCGTTGACGTACCGGGCCAGGGTCAGCCCGGCGCCGCCGATGTGGGTGATCCCGAGCGGGCCGTCAGGCAGTATGTCGATGACGGCGGCGAAGTGGGCGATGTACTCGAAGCCGAGGCTGCCGGGGTCGGCGAGGTTGACGTGGGACTGGGGGCTGCCGTCCATCATCACCGTGACGCCGCCCCGGCCGTCGTCGTCGGGGACGAGCTCGATCCCTCCGACCTCTTCCTCTGGCACATCCATCAGCCTAGGCGGACCCTGCGACAATTCCGTCCGTGACCAACTCACCTCGCCCGAACGAGCACCCGCTGAACGAGTTCCTGCTGAGAGATCACGCCCTCGGCGAAGACGGCGCTGGCGAACGCGAGCGCGGGCTCTGCGTCCATGAGCTCGGGCGCGCGGACGGCCCGACCCTGGTGCTGCTGCACGGCTTGTCGGACTGGGGCCTGTGCTGGCCGGACGCGGTACGCCGCTGGGGCCACGACTACCGCATCGTCGCGCCGGACGCCCGTGGCCACGGCGAGTCCCCCCGCTTCGATGTCGCCACCAGCGGCAACAACCGGTTCGACGACCTGGTCGCTGACGCGGTCTGCCTGCTGGAGGCTCTGGCTGCCGAGGGCGGCGAGGCCCCCATCCTGGTCGCTCACTCCATGGGGGCCGGCGTCGCCGGGACCGTTCTGGCCACCCGGCCCGACCTGGTCCGCGCTGGCGTGCTGGAGGATCCGCCGTGGTTCAGCGGAACCCGCAGTGACGACCCGGACACCATCCAGGAGTGGGCCCGGGGATTCCGTGACAACTGCGAGGCCTCTGCGGCCGCCGGGCGGATCGAGCGTCCCCTGTGGCCCGATAGCGAGTTCCTGCCCTGGGCGGGGGCCAAGACGCAGCTCGACCCGTCGCTGACCCACCGGGAGCAGATCGCCCGCCAGGAGCCGTGGATCGAGGTCGCGGCGGCCATCGCCCGGCCGACGCTCGTGGTCACCGGCGGCAGGGAAGAGGCCATCCTGGTCACGGCCCGCTCCCGAGAACGCCTGGCCGACCTCGGGAATCGCCAGATCGAGGTGGCGGTCGTCCCGGGGGCAGGGCACACGGTGCGCCGCGACAACGCGGAGGTCTACCACCAGATCGTGGATCCCTGGATCAGCAAGCAGCTCGCCAGCGCAATCGGCTGACCGAGCTGGGGCGGCAAGGTTGTTGAGGCCAGTTGGTCGAGGACAACGATCTCGGACTCTGGGTCGTACGAGACTTCCGGGTCTCCGTCGACTCGCAGATCGGCCCTGGACCAGGTCGCGTCCGCAGCGAAGATCAGGCTCTCCGTCCGCATCGAGTCGAGCCCAGCCCACCGTCGTCGAGTCGCAGTACCGGCGCGGGTCAGGGGCGCAGCATCGTCTTGATCGCGCGGCGCTCATCCATCGCCGCGTAGCCCTCGGCGACGTTGGCCAGCGGCAGGTCGAGGTCGAAGACCAGGCCGGGGTTGATCGCGCCGGACAGCACGTCATCGCGCAGGGCCGGGAGATACTGCCGCACCGGCGCCACTCCGCCGGCGACCCCGACGTTGCGGGAGAACATCGAGCGCACCGGCAGCTCGACCCCGTGCGGAACCCCGACATAGCCGACGGTGGCGCCCGGGCGGGCAATGGTGAGGGCCGTGGTCATCGACTGGCCGGTGCCCACGCACTCGAGCACCGCGTCGGCGCCGACTCCGCTGGTCAGCTCGAGAACGGCGGCCTCACCGGCCTCACCGCGCTCGGCGATGACCTCGGTGGCGCCGAAGGCCCGGGCGATCTTCTGGCGTTGCTCGTGCCGGGACATGGCGACGACCCGTTCGGCGCCCATCCGTGCGGCGGCCAGAATGCCGGACAGGCCGACTGCGCCGTCGCCGACCACGACGACCGTGTCGCCCTCCTGGACGCCTGCCGCCATGGCTGCGTGCCAGCCGGTGCCCATCACGTCGGACAGTGCCAGCAGCGACGGAACCATTGCCCGATCGGGGGTTTCGCGGGTCGCGACCAGGGTGCCGTCGGCCAGCGGGACCCGGACGAACTCGCCCTGCCCGCCGTCAGCCATCAGCCCGTCGCGGTCCGGTCCGCCCCAGAAACCGCCGGTCGAACACGCAGACTGGATGCCGACCCGGCAGTTCGGGCAGGTGTTGTCGGAGTACATGAACGGCGCGATGACGAAGTCGCCGGCGCGCAGCGAACGCACGTCCGAGCCGATCGCCTCGACGATCCCGACGAACTCGTGGCCGATCCGGGTCGGCTCGTTGACCGGGTTGTCCCCGCGGTAGGGCCAGAGGTCCGAGCCGCACACGCAGGCCGCGACGACTCTCACGATCGCGTCGGTCGGCTTCTGGATGGTGGGGTCCGGCTGGTCTTCGAGCCGGACGTCGCGGGCAGCGTAGATCGTGGTTGCCTTCATGGAGACAACCCTAAGTCGACAACGAGGGCGGGGGTGCCACCATGGACGCCATGCCACCTCGCCGCCGGATCCCGCCCGAAGAGGGACTGAACGCTGTCGCGGTGTGGCGCACGGACCCGTCCGCGACGCCCACGGCGACCGTTGCGATGGCTGTCCGGTATGCGCTGGAGGAGCTGGCCGACCGGGCGCCCGGCCGGACGCTGGAGGTCCGCGTCCCGCCATACGGCGCGGTGCAGTGTGTGGAGGGCCCGCGGCACACCCGGGGCACTCCTCCGAACGTGATCGAGATGGACGCCGGGACCTGGCTGGGTCTGGTGACCGGGCAGTCGGACTGGGAGACCGTCCTGGCTGGTGGCACGGTGCACGCGAGCGGTCAGCGGGCCACCCTGGCAGGGTGGCTGCCGCTGCTGCCTATCCTGCCCGGCTAGCCTCCAGTCATGCGATTTGGCCTGACGATCCTGCCCGAGCACCGCTGGTCCGAGGCCGCCCCGATGTGGCGGCGTGCCGAGGAGCTCGGCTTCGACCACGCGTGGACGTACGACCACCTGGTCTGGGCGGGGCTGCCGGACGCGCCGTGGTTCGGCACAGTTCCCACCCTGACCGCGGCCGCGATGGTCACCTCGACGATCCGTCTGGGCACTTTCGTGACCTCGCCGAACTACCGGCACCCGGTGACCTTCATGCGCGACCTGCTGGCCCTGGACGACATCTCGGGCGGTCGCTTCAGCTGTGGCATCGGGGCCGGCGGCGACATCGACAACAACATCCTGGGCGGTGAGCCGCTGACGCCCCGGGAACGCTTCGACCGGCTCGCCGAGTTCACCGCACTGCTGGACAGGCTGCTCACCCAGGACCATGTCTCGCACCGCGGCACCCACTTCTCGGCGCTCGACGCCCGGACCCGTCCGGGCCCGGTCCAGCAGCCAAGGATCCCGTTCATCATGGCTGCCAACGGTCCTCGCTCGCTGCGCCTCGCCGTCGAGTATGGCGCCGGCTGGGTGACCACCGGCGCGAACCTGGAGACGCTGGACGAGTGGTGGGCTGACCTGGCCACCCTCGGCGGTCGGCTGGACGATGCTCTAGACGCGGCAGGGCGCGACCCGGCGACTCTGCAGCGGCACCTCAACCTCGACTCGTCACCCCGGTTCGCGCTCGAGAGCCCGGGGGTGTTCGAGGAGATGGCGGGCCGGGCGGACGAGCTCGGCTTCACCGACGTGATCACCCACTGGCCCCGCCCCGACGGCCCGTATGCCGGTGACGTGCGTGTTCTGGAGGCCGTGGCCGCCGACGTCATCCCCCGGTTGCGCTGAGTCCTGCCGGGCCGACCCCGGACTACAGTGTGGCTGGCACCAGGGACTGCGAAGGAGCACTGCGACCGATGACCGAAACCCCGGAGAAGGCTGAGACCTCAGAGCAGCCCGAGTCCCCTGAGAACCGTCGTGCGCTGCCGGTCGTGGGTCCCGCCGGGGGGAAGTACCGCGTGGTGGCCGCCAAGAAGGGACTGCCGTACCGCGATGTCGCCTCGGATATCGGAGCCGATGACATCAACCCGCTCTCCTGGGTGCTGTCCTGGTTCATCTCCGGGCTGCTGAACCTGACCATCAACGGCTCCCTGAGCTGGCGGGCCGGTGGTTCGACCTCCTGGAAGGTCGGTGTCATCCGGATCGGCAGGTTCAGGGAGACGTTCATCCACAAAGACCTGCTGGCGCCCGGCGTCGACCCGGCCCAGCGGATGGGCGAGCTGGCCGACGCGGTCACCGCGGGCCTTCTCGCCTGAAGAGCTCACCAGATCCTGGTCGAAGCGTCCGAGGGTGGCCTGACTGCCTGCACCGTCACCGGGTTTGCGGCTGCGGGGTCCCCAGGTTTGCGGATAGGTTGGCGGGATGAGTGGTGACCGGGGGACCAGCGGGGGGCGAACGGGCCGCAGGCAGCCTCGGTTTGCCGCCTTCCTGATCTCCGGCGCTGCGCTGGGACTGCTCGCCGGGTTGGTGCTGAGCGTCGTCGGCCCGGTCGACTCCCGTTATGACGGTGCCTCGGCTCTGGGCTTCCTCGGGCTCATCTTCGGTACTCTCGGCGCGCTGGCCGGGGGAGTCATCGCCGTGCTGCTCGACCGGCGGTCATAGGTTCCGAGCCGGGCCAGGCCCTCACGCGGCTTGCCGGCGTTGCCGCCTGTGGGAGACTGAGACACGTGGCACGCGGCGATGGGCGACTGACCCACGATCTTCTTCCCGGCGAAAGAGCCCCCCAGGATGCCTGCGGGGTCTTCGGAGTCTGGGCCCCCGGCGAGGATGTCGCCAAGCTGACCTACTTCGGGCTCTATGCCTTGCAGCACCGAGGTCAGGAGTCCGCCGGGATCGCGACCAGCGATGGTCACCGGCTGCTGGTCTACAAGGACATGGGCCTGGTCTCACAGGTCTTCGACGAGGCCAGCCTGGGTTCGCTGAAGGGCCACCTGGCGATCGGCCACTGCCGGTACTCCACGACCGGTGGCAGCAACTGGGAGAACGCCCAGCCCACTCTGGGCGGCACCGACGACTCCACCGTCGCGCTGGCCCACAACGGCAACCTGATCAACTCCGGCGAGCTGCGTGACCTGCTCCTCGAGCGCCATGGCGACACCTTCGCGGCCCAGCTCGGGGGCGAGCTGCACCGGGGCAACACCACCGACACCGCGCTGGTCACCGCGCTGCTGTCCGGCGACCCCGATCTCAGCCTCGAGGCGACCGCGATGGACGTGCTGCCCCGGCTCAAGGGCGCGTTCAGCTTCGTCTTCATGGACGAGAAGACGCTGTATGCGGCCCGGGACCGGCACGGCATCCGTCCCCTGGTGCTGGGCCGGCTGGAACGCGGCTGGGTGGTGGCCAGTGAGTCCGCGGCTCTGGCGACCGTCGGCGCCAGCGTGATCCGCGAGGTGAAGCCGGGTGAGCTCATCGCCATCGACGAGGCAGGGCTGCGCTCTCACCAGTTCGCTGAGCCCGAGCCCAAGGGCTGCGTCTTCGAGTATGTCTACCTGGCCCGTCCGGACGCGACCATCGCCGGCCGGTCGGTGCATGAGGCCCGGCTGGAGATGGGCCGGAGACTGGCCATCGAGTACCCGGTCGAGGCCGACCTGGTCATCCCGGTGCCCGAGTCGGGCACCCCCGCCGCGATCGGCTACGCCGAGGCCAGCGGCATCCCCTACGGGGTGGGCTTCGTCAAGAACTCTTACGTCGGGCGGACCTTCATCCAGCCCAGCCAGACGCTGCGTCAGCTCGGCATCCGGCTCAAGCTCAACGCGCTGGAGTCGGTCATCCGGGGCAAGCGCCTGGTGGTCGTCGACGACTCGATCGTCCGGGGGAACACCCAGCGGGCCCAGATCCGGATGCTGAGAGAGGCCGGAGCCGCCGAGATCCACGTGCGCATCTCCAGCCCTCCGGTGAAGTGGCCCTGCTTCTATGGCATCGACTTCGCCACCCGCGCCGAGCTGGTCGCCAACGGCCTCAAGGTCGAGGAGATCCGCGCCAGCATCGGCGCCGACAGTCTCGGCTACCTCCGCGAGGACGCGATGATCGAGGCGACCGGGCAACCACGCGCGCGGCTGTGCACGGCCTGTTTCACCGGCGACTACCCGATCACGCTGCCTGACTCGAACCTGCTGGGCAAGCAGTTCCTGGAGGTTCTTCCGGGTATGGAGTCGCCGACCCCTGGCGGCCTGGACATCGAAGGCGTGGGCACCGGCATCCCCGGCGGCGCCGCCGACGCCCTGTCCCGCCCCTGATCTCGCACGCTGTCCAAGGACCACCCGACCTACCGGAAAGACGCGGTGACCGAGCCATGCCTTCTGAAAGCACTCCCATCACCTACGCCGGTGCCGGCGTCGACGTCGAGGCCGGCGACCGGGCTGTCGCGCTGATGAAGGCCTCGGTCAAGCTGGCCCAGCGCCCCGAGGTGCTAGGCGGGCTCGGCGGCTTTGCCGGGATGTTCGACGCGAGCCTGCTGGCCGGGATGTCCCGTCCGGTCCTGGCCACCAGCACCGACGGGGTCGGCACCAAGGTCGCCATCGCCCAGGCCATGGACAAGCACGACACGATCGGGTTCGACCTGGTCGCCATGGTCGTCGACGACATCGTGGTCTGCGGCGCCGAGCCGCTCTTCATGACCGACTACATCGCCACCGGCAAGGTCGTGCCGGAGCGGATCGCTTCCATCGTGTCCGGTATCGCAGCCGGTTGCCTGAAGGCCGGAGTCGCGCTGATCGGCGGCGAGACCGCCGAGCACCCGGGCCTGCTCAAGCCCGACGAGTACGACTGCGCGGGCGCCGCCACGGGAGTGGTGGAGTATGCCGACATCCTGGGCCCGCATCGCGTGCTGGCCGGTGATGTCGTGCTTGCGCTCGCCTCGTCAGGCCTTCACTCCAACGGGTACTCGCTGGTCCGCAAGGTCTTCGCCCGCGCAGGGTGGGCGCTTGACCGCCAGGTGGCCGAGCTCGGCCGGACGCTGGGCGAGGAGCTGCTCGAGCCCACCAGGGTCTATGCCCGGGACCTGCTCACCCTGGCCCGCGCCGAGGGCATCGACCTTCACGCGTTGAGCCACGTCACCGGTGGCGGTCTGGCGGCCAATCTGGCCAGGGTCCTGCCGAAGGATGCCTTTGCCCGGGTCGACCGGTCGACCTGGACCCCACCGGCCATCTTCGAGGTCGTTCGTCAGGTCGGTCAGGTGCCCCTGGCGGACCTTGAGCGCACCCTCAACATGGGCGTCGGCTTCGTGGCGGTGCTGCCGGCAGCGGACAGCGACCTGGCCATCGAGATCCTCAGGGCCCAGGGGATCGAAGCCTGGCTGCTCGGCGAGGTGAGCGACCTGTGCGCAGCGCCGGTGCAGGACGGTGTGGCGGTCATCCGGGGCACCAAGGGGGTCGACGGAGGTTCGGTGCAACTCATCGGAACATCGCCACGGTGAATCTCACCCAGTGAGAACGGCAGAGGAAAAGTACGGCAGAGGCAAAGCACGGCAGTGCCGATGATGAGCGACGACGGGGCCGTCAAAGGGTGGGAGTGGCTGCTCCCGAAGGAGGAGTGGCTGCTCCAGAGGGAGGAGTGGCTGCTCCCGAGGGCTCAGCGTTTGCCTGAAGCCGACCGGCCGTAGTCCTCGTAACCATCCTCGTCGTCCTCTGGCTGAACGGTCTCGGGGACACGTTTCGGCTGAGTGTCGAAAGCTGACGGTCCATGCAGTTCTCGCTCAAGCGCGTTCAGGTCCGTGCTCGGGCTGTAGTACTTCAGCTCGCGAGCAACCTTGGTCTGCTTGGCTTTGGCTCGGCCGCGCCCCATGACGTCGACCCCCTTGCGCGTCTGCCGGGGCGGCATCGCCTGATCGAACTGCTGATCGCAGTTCGAATCATCACGGAGCGGCCCCGGGAATCTCGTATTTCGTAGTCCTAAAGATACACGCTCCGAGCCAATTCCGGATCCTGGGGGCCCTCGACTCTCCCAGAATCCGGCTCAGCCTGCCGCAACCCGGGGCTTCGGCGCCCCGGATCAGGGGCACAGCCCGCCGGTAGCCAAGGGTGCGGCACCCGAATCGGGGGCACAGCCTCCGGAACCCCAGGGCCCCGACCCGGCAGATCAGCGGGTCGGGAGCCAGATCCGGTTGCTGCCGACCCGCGCCATCCGCTCCTCGGCCAGGTGATCGGCGGCGACAGCCGGTGAGATCCCGTTGTCAGCGGCGACCCGCAGCACCGATGCCGTTGCCTCGAAGATGGCGGCGGTGTGGTGTTTTGCCCGGGCGAAGCTGAAGCCGTGGAGCTCATCGCTGACCTGGATCACCCCGCCGGCGTTGACCAGGAAGTCCGGGGCATAGGTGATCCCCCGGGCCATCAGCGCGTCGGCGGTGCCGCCGGGGCCCTCCGCTACGAGCTGGTTGTTGGCAGCTCCGCAGACCACCGTGGCGTTCAGTGCCTGGACTGTTGCCTCGTCGAGAGCACCGCCCAGCGCACAGGGTGCGTAGACGTCCAGGTCGGAGCGGACCAGGGCGAAGACGTCTGCCACCACGTCGATCTCGGGGTGCTTCTCGCGCAGCGCCTCGACCGCGGCGGTGTTGACGTCGGTGACCACCACGCGCGCGCCGTTCTCCAGCAGGAGGGCGCTGAGCAGCCGGCCCACCTTGCCGACCCCGGCGATACCCACGGTCCGGCCGGCAAGGGCCGGTTTGCCCCAGACGTGGGCCGCGCTCGCGCACATGCCCTGGAAGACGCCGAACGCAGTCAGCACGGAGGAGTCCCCTGCGCCGCCGCTGGCCTCGCTGCGGCCTGTCGCAAAACGGGTCTCCCTGGCGATGACGTCCATGTCGGGCACGTAGGTGCCCACGTCGCAGGCCGTGACGTAGCGGCCGCCCAGGCTCTGCACGAACCGGCCGTAGGCGCGGAGCAACGCCTCGCTCTTGTCCTTGGCGGGGTCGCCGATGATGACTCCCTTGCCGCCGCCGTGGTCGAGCCCGCACAGCGCGTTCTTGTAGGCCATGGCCCGCGACAGGCGAAGCGCATCCTGCAGGGCGGCCTGCTCCGTGGCATACGGGTAGAAGCGGGTGCCACCCAGCGCCGGCCCCAGGGCAGTGCTGTAGATGCTGATGATCGCCCTTAGGCCGGTGGCCTTGTCGTGGCAGTACGCGACCTGCTCGTGTCCCAGCGGGGACAGCGGCCGGGCGGCTGGCGACGGCTGGGAGGGCGAGGTCGGGCTGTCGGGGGAGATCGTGGCCACGGTGGTGACTCCTTGTTCGCGGACCTGGAGTAGGAGGTTGCGCACAGCCTATGCCGGGCCGGTGGCGGCCCGGCCCGGCCGGCGGGCAGCCCGAAACCTGGGTGGACGAACCCGTCGATCGGCCTGGAAACCCGTCGAACGAGTCCCGGTGAACAGGAGTAACTAGTCATATCGGACACCGGATATGACTCTCAAGCGTCGTTTTCTTTGTAGCGCACATGCCCCAAAATGGACATATCAGATTCGTGCATCATCGGAGGATCCATGACCAACCATGCTGTCGAAGGCGACGCGCTCCTCACGCCGGCCGAGGTCGCAGCACTCTTTCGCGTCGACCCGAAGACGGTGACGCGTTGGGCCCGGGCTGGAAAGCTCACCTCGCTTCGCACGCTCGGCGGTCATCGCCGATATCGGGAGTCCGAGGTTCGTGCGCTCCTGGGCGGGGACGGCATCGCCTCCTGACCGTGAGCCGAGCGCCGGCACCTCTGGTCTGCTCGCCGCTCTGGGCAAGAAATCTGGTCCCGGAGATCCCATGACACCATGGTCCCCTGTACTCATGAGGGAGACCTGATCCATGTTCGACCGCAAGAGCACGACGGTTGACGCCAAGAAGCGACTGAGCTCACGAGACCTGGCGCTGGTGGCGTCCTTCGCGGCCCTGATCGCCGTGATGGGGTTGACCCCCGCGTTCGGTGGCGGGGTTCCGATCACCCTGCAGTCGATGGGCATCATGCTCGCCGGTTCGATCCTCGGCTGGAAGCGTGGCGCGTTGTCCGTCATCGTCCTGCTGGCGCTCGTGGCCGCCGGGCTGCCCCTGCTCTCTGGCGGGCGCGGCGGGCTCGGTGTCTTCGCCGGGCCGAGCGTCGGATACCTGATCGGCTGGGTCCTCGGGGCCGCCGTGATCGGCTGGCTGGTGCAGTTACGGCTCCCGGCATACCCGCTCTGGTGGGGAGGCCTGGCGAACGTGGTGGGTGGCATCGGAGTCGTCTACCTGGTGGGGATACCGGTGCAGGCTGCCCTGACGGACACCTCGGTGCTGGTGGCCGCCTCGACATCGCTGGTCTTCCTGCCCGGTGATGCGCTCAAGGTGGTCTTTGCCACGGCGGTGGCTTCGGCGGTCCATCGCGGCTACCCCGGCGTCACCGCCCCGAGCGGCACCACCATCGGCAAGCGGGCCGGCGAGCGGGTCAGCTCGAGGTGACCTGCACGGTCGTTCGGGAACGCGAGCAGCCGGCGTTCTCCGACGCCGTCTTCGGTGCCCTGCGAGCCGGGGACTCCTGCGCGGCGCTGGATCCCACCTGGCCGGCGCCGTTCCTGGGGATGGCGACCAGGCAGATCGCGGAGGCCGTCTCGGCCGGGGTGGTCGGTCGCGGTGACCTGGTCGTGTTCAGCTCGGGCTCGACCGGGCGGCCGAGGGGGATCGTCCGCACGGTCGAGTCCTGGCAGGCCAGCGTCGCCCCGCTGACCGCGATCACCGGGATCTCCGGGAGCGACACGGTGTGGCTGCCGGGGCCGTTGTGGTCCTCGCTCTTCCTGTATGCCGCCTTCCACGCCGACGCGGTGGGCGCCAAGGTTGCTCTCCGGGACGACGACCCGGCAGCCGCGACGGTGCTGCACTGCGTTCCCTCCCAGTTGCCGGGGCTGCTGCACCGCGCCCGGGCCGGCGGGCTGCCCCTGGTCCGGCTCGTGGTGGTCGCCGGCGATCACTGTCCGGCCACCTCGAGGGAGCAGTGCGAGAAAGCGGGCTGGCAGGTGGTCGAGTACTACGGCGCGGCCGAGCTGTCATTCGTGGCCTGGCGTGAGCGCAGCGGGCCGCTCAGAGTCTTCCCGGGGGTGCAGACCGACCTGCGGGACGGCGTGCTGTGGGCCAGATCGCCCTACCTGGCCAGCGGATACCTGGGCGCCCGCTCAGACGGTCCGCTGAGGCGGGACCCGCTCGGCTGGGCCACCGTCGGGGACCTCGCCAGGGAGCTGCCAGGCGGGCTGGAGGTCCTGGGGCGCGGCGACAGCGCCGTCACCACAGGGGGATACACCGTGGTTGTCGAGGAGGTCGAGCGGCTGTTGCTGCGACTGTCCGGAGTGGACGAGGTGGCGGTGCTGGGGGTGCCGCACCCGCGGCTGGGCCAGGCGCTGACGGCCATCGTGGTCGGATCGGCAGCCGATGGCATGCTGCGCGCCGCGGTGGCCGGGATCCCGGCACCCTCGCGTCCGCGACGATGGGTGCACGCGCACGCCCTTCCGCGGACCTCCGCCGGGAAGCTCCGCCGCGAGGCGCTCCCCGGTCTTGTCGCAGACCTGAGCGCCTCGTGAACGCCGGCCTCAGCCAGGCAGCCGGCCGGACGCCGGTGGTGGTGGCGGCCCGGCGCACCCCGATCGGGACGGCCGGGCACGCGCTAGCAGGCATCGACCTGGTCGGCCTGCTGGCGCCGGTGCTCCGGGCCCTGGTCGACGACCTCGGACCGATGGCCCCCGGGGTGCAGGACGTGGTGATCGGCAACTGCCGCGGACCCGGCGGTAATCCCGCCCGGGTGGCCCTGCTCGCCGCGGGGCTGGGCACCGGGGTTCCCGGGGTGACCGTGGATCGTCAGTGCGGCAGCGGGCAGGAGGCGGTCCATCAGGCGGCCAACGCCATACTGGCCGGTGGAGCGGACCTGGTCCTGGCCGGAGGAGCAGAGAGCGCGAGCACCGCGCCGTGGCGCCTCGCCCGGCCGACGACGCCGACCGGGCTGCCAAAGCCTTACGAGCGGGCGCAGTTCGCCCCCTCGGAGATCGGCGACCCTGATATGGGGCCCGCCGCCGAGACGGTTGCCGCCAGATGCGGGGTGACCCGCGAGCGTCAGGACGCCTACGCCGCCCGTTCCCATCTGCTGACCCTGGCCGCAGCCCGTGCCGGGGCCTTCGACGCCGAGCTCGTGCCGGTCGGCGGCGTGAGCGCTGATGAGCGGCCCAGGGCGCTGACCGGGCCGGTGCTGTCCCGGCTGCGTCCTGCTTTCGTTCCCGGCGGCACGGTGACCGCCGGGAACTGTTGCGGAGTCAGTGACGGCGCGGCAGCGGTGGCCCTCGTGCCGGAGTCCGTCCGGACCGCGCTGAGTCTGCCCGGGCTGGCGCTGAGGGGCTGGGTCTGTGTCGGGCTCGACCCCAACACCCCTGGCCTGGGGCCGGTTCCGGCGGTGGCCAGGCTGCTGAAGGACGCCGGGGTCGGGCTCGAAGAGGTGGGCTTGCTGGAGATGACCGAAGCCTTCGCCGCCCAGGTCCTGGCCTGCACCGATGCGCTCGGCCTCGACCCGCTCGACCCCGAGGGCCCCGATGCGGCCCGGGTCTGCCCTCAGGGCGGTGCGATCGCGATGGGCCATCCGTGGGGTGCCTCCGGGGCCATGCTGCTGGTGCGCCTGTTCGCTCAGATGGTCCGGGTGGACGGCCCGCGGCTGGGGATCGCCACCTGCGCCATCGGCGGCGGCCAGGGACTCGCACTGCTCGCCGAGCGGGTGGGCTAGATGATCCGGATCGAGGGTGTCAGCCACCGGTATGGCGATCGTGAGGTGCTGCACGGCATCGACCTGTCGCTGGTCGAGGACCGGGTCGGGGTCATCGGGGCCAACGGGTCCGGCAAGTCCACCCTGGCCAGGCTGCTCAACGGGCTGGTAGTGCCCACGGCGGGGCGGGTGCTCGTGGACGGGCTCGACACGGCTCGTGACGGGGCGGGCGTCCGGCGCAAGGTCGCCTTCGTCTTCTCCGACCCGGACGCCCAGATCGTGATGCCGACCGTGGCCGAGGATGTCGCGTTCTCGTTGCGCCGCCTCGGGCTGGCCAAGGCCGAGGTCGCCGATCGGGTCAGCGGCGTGCTGGCCCGGTTCGGGCTCGGTGGCCATGCGGACCACCCGGCCCACCTGCTGTCCAGCGGTCAGAAGCAGCTGCTGGCCCTGGCTGCGGTCCTGGTCACCGAGCCGGCGGTCCTGGTCTGCGACGAGCCGACGACGTTGCTGGACCTGCGCAACAGCCGGCAGGTGGCCGACCTCCTGGCCGGCCTGGACCAGCGCGTCGTGCTGATCACCCATGACCTCGAGCTGCTTCGCGGCTGGGCGCGCGTCCTGGTCATCGACGGCGGACGCGTTGTCGCGGACGGCCCGGCCGAACAGTCCATTGCTGCCTACGAGTCCCTGATGGCGGCGGGCCGCCCATGCTGATGAGCACCTACCAGCCGGGCACGTCGCTGCTGCACCGGTCCGCGGCGGGGGTCAAGCTGCTCGGCCTGCTCGTCTTCTCCACCCTGCTGGTCGGCTTGCGGTCGCCGGTCGTGGTGCTCGCAGGGGCTGTCCTGGTGACCGCGTTGTATGCGGTCGCAGGATTCGGGGCCCGGACCCTCGGCGGGCAGGTGTGGCCGCTGCGCTGGTTCGTCCTGTTCCTGGTCCCGTTCCAGTGGTGGACCGGTGGCTGGCGGGCGGTCGTCGTCGTCGTCGGCACGCTGGTGGTGGCCGTGGTGGGGGCGGCCCTGGTCAGCCTGACGACCCGGGTCACCGACCTGCTGGACGTGATCACCCGGGTCCTGCAGCCGGCCAGAGCCATCGGGATCGACCCGGACCGGGTGGCCCTGCTGCTGGCACTGACCATTCGCGCCATCCCCGTCATCGCCGGTACGCTGAACGAGGCGCGCGACGCGCGACGGGCCCGCGGGCTCGAACGCAGCACCCGTGCGCTGGTCACGCCGGTCGTGGTGCGCACCATCCGGCACGCCGACCGGGTCGGTGAAGCCCTTGCCGCTCGCGGGGTCGACGACTGACCCGTCGGTCACCGGGACGACTGACTCCGTCCCACGAAGGCTCGCGCCCCAGCCTCACCCGGCACGGGTGAGGCGGCCGCAAGGGGCCTGGGCGAGGCTCAGGCCATGACGACGGCGGTGGCGCTCGCGGTTGTCGTGCTGGTGCTCTCGGTGACCAACGCATGGGTCCATGCCGGCCCTCGCCTCAGCAGGGGCCTGGGACCGAGGCTTGGTCCCCGGCTGGGGTCTGGCCTGGTTCTCGGCGGCGTGCACCTGCTGACCGGACCACTGGCGGCCCTGTTCCTGCTGCTCATCGGCAGGGCGGCCGGACTGACCTGGACGGAGCTGGGGCTGGGGCTTCCGTCGCTGATCCGCGGGATGCAGGTCGCGGCCCTGTGCGTCGTGGCTGTTGCCGGCGTCTATGCCGTGGGCGTTGTGGTCCCGGTCACCCGCGGCGCGTTTCGTGACACGCGATACCGTCTCGGGTTGCGGGCGGCGCTGTACACGTCCCTGGTGGCCATACCCCTGGGCACCGTCCTGTTCGAGGAGGTGGCGTTCCGCGGGGTCCTGTGGGGCTTGCTGGCTGAAGCCGTCGGGGTGACGGCGGCGACCCTGGTGTCAGCCATCCTGTTCGGGCTCTGGCATGTGCTGCCCGCCCTGGACCTCGTGCGCACCCACACCTCGGTGCGCGGCCCGACCCCGGCCGGGCCTCGCCGGGTGGCCCTTACCGTGCTCGCGACCATCGCCTTCACGACGATTGCCGGCATTCTCTTCGCCGAGCTCCGGCGACGCAGCGGGAGCCTCGTGGCGCCGATCGGCCTGCACTGGGCCACGAACGGCCTTGGTGTCCTTGCGGCGGCGCGGGTCTGGGCAATGACCCCCGGTGAGGCTGCCGCGCCTGGTGAGGTTGCCGCGCCCGGTGAGTCAGCAACGTCCGACCAGGTGGTCCCGCCTTCCTGGCAGCGGATCGTCAGCAGAATGCGGTCGGGTCGTCGTTGATGCTGCTGCTGACGACGGTGACAGGCTCAGATCTCGGGGGTCAGGCCGTCGCCACGGTCAGGCAGAAAGGCGCCGATGAGCCACAGCAACGGCATGAAGATGCCCAGGATGCCAAGCACGAAGTGGCCCTTGCGGAAGGTCATCAGGCCGACGGTGAAGATGAAGACGAGGTATAGGACGGCGGCGACGCTTCCCAGGAACCACTGCATGCCAGTCATGAGCTGCCTGCCTTTCGTGCCAGCGAGCGCGGGAGAACCCCGCGCTCCTGACCCCAGCAGACACCCCCGCGTCACGCCGCGACTCATCCAGACTGGGTGATTGCCGGGGTGATCACCCTGCAGGGATGAGGCGCCAGGGTCGCCGCAGAGCCGACGATCGGGCTATTCGGGAACAGCACCTCCCGTACCCGGGAGCGCGCCCGTTGGTGGAGTCCGTGCACGAGGAGAGGTCGGCCCAGTGGACACGCAACCGGAAAACGAAGAAGACCGAACCGGCCCCGGGGGGTCGAAGCAACCTGAGCTGTCCGTTCCGGCACAGTCGTCCACGCAGCCAATCCCGCACTCGGGGGGCGGGTCGACCGAGGAACAGGAAGAGGTGCAGCGGCTGCGGTCCGAGCTGGCCGCCGTGCACGGGCAGCTGGACACCCGTGCCCGACGGAAGCGGCGAGTCATCATGCTGCGAGGGATCATCGCGGCGATTCTGGTGGTGATCGCCGCCCTGGGGGTGACCCTGTCCGTGGTCGGGGTCTGGGCGGGGCGCACGACTCTGAACACCGACCGCTGGGTGGAGACGGTGGGGCCGCTGGACCAGGACCCGGCTGTGCGAGCCGCCGTATCGGCATACACGACCGAGCAGATCTTCAGCACCCTGAACGTCGAGCAGCGGATCAAGGAGGCGCTTCCGCCGAAGGCGGCCTTCCTGTCGTCTCCGCTGACCGGCCAGGTGCACGGGTTCGTCCAGGGCACCGTGACCAAGGTTCTTGCCAGCCCGCAGTTCGCCCAGCTCTGGCCGCAGATCAACCGGGTCGCACACCGGCAGGTCATGGCCGTTCTCAACAACGACAGCAAAGTAGTCCGCAGCAGCGGGGAGACGGTGACGCTGAATCTGCTTCCCGTCGTCAACGACGTCCTCAGCAACCTTCAGCAGCAGGTCCCGTCCCTGTTCGGCAAGACGATCACCTTGCCGACCCTCAGCAACGGGCAGATCCCCGAGGGGCTGAACAAGAGGATCGAGGCTTCACTGGGGGTGACCCTGCCGGCCAACTTCGCGGCCATCCCCATCTACCAGGGGAACCAGCTCTCGGCGGCACAGCAGACCCTGGTCCAGGTCAAGCAGTACCTGACGCTGTTGGTCGTCGGCACCGTTCTCGCGCTGGTGCTCGCGTTGTGGATCTCACCCCGGCGACGTCGTACGACGCTGCAGTTCGGCCTCTGGCTCGTCATCTTCGTGGTGGCGCTGACCAGCGTGATCAGGGCGGTGCGCAGTCAGCTCATCGACCAGGTGCCCGCCGGGGTCTACCGGGCTGGGGTCGACGCCACGGTCCAGATCGTCTTCGTCACCCTCCGGGAGAGGGGAACCCAGCTGCTGTGGCTGGGCATCGTGATTGCCGTGGTTGCCTACCTGGTCGGTCCCGGGCGGGGGGCGGTCCTGCTGCGGCACTGGGCCGTCCAGGCGTGGGACTTCCTGAGTGAGAGGGGCCGCAGGTACGGCGCCGTGGCGGTCGCGGACGCTCCCGGCTTTGCCCGGACCCATCTCGATCCGCTGCGGATCGGCGGTCTGGTGGCGGCCGGCATCCTGCTGTTCTTCTTCACGTCGTGGACGGGTCTCTTCTGGATCGTTGTGCTGCTGGCGGTCTATGAGCTGCTGGTGACCGCAGTTGCTGCGTCCGGCGCAGAGTCTGCCGCGGAGGAGGTGAGCACTCAGGCCCCGGACGACGGACAGAGAAGCCGGTCCTCGGGGCTGACCGCCTAACGCGCCGCGGCCCCTGAGAAGGGCGGCCGGCGGCCGGCATGAGAAAAAGGCACAGGCCTGGCTACCGGGGTCAACGGTGGCCGGCCCTGTTGAGATCGCCGACAAGACACGCTCCTTCGTGATCTTGTAGAGGGGCGCGTCTAGGTGTTGACTGTGGCAACTGGACCGTCCTGGTCCGGGACCTTGGCGGGGGCTCTTCCTTGTTGCGCACTCCCGGGGTTTGCGTTTTCGACCCCCGAAGGGCGGCCGTAGCGTGAAGCGTGACTCAGCGGAAGAGGACAAGGCGGGCGGGGCAGGCACAGGGTGGCCGGTCAATGCTGTCGCAGACAGGTTCACCATCCCGCGGCAACCTGAGGGCCTCATCCGGCGTCCACGCCTGACCGAGCTCCTCGAACGCGGGGTCGCCGGACCGCTGACGCTGGTCAGCTCACCGGCTGGCACTGGCAAGACGGTGCTGGTCTCGGTCTGGGCCAGACGCGCCCAGACGCGCGGGCCCGTCGCGTGGGTGACCCTGGATGCGGGCGACGAGTCGCTGGCCACGTTCTGGTCGTCCTTCTGTCAGGGGCTGGGCCGCTGCGGTGTCGTCGTGGCACTGCCCGCAGATCTGGGCGAGCCGGCCACGGCTGGCGCCCCCTATGTGGACGCGGTGGTATCGGCTCTCACGGACCGGCCGCGGCGGCACCTCGAGGAACCGGTGGTAGTGGTTCTTGACTGCGACTCGGAGATCTCGGCCGTGGCCGCTGAAGAGCTCGACTGCCTCATCCGCCGGTCCGCGGGGCTGCTGCGGCTGGTGATCGCCACCCGGGTGGATCCTGTGCTGTCGCTTCACCGGTACCGCCTCGCCGGAACCATCGCCGAAGTGCGGATGGATGATCTTGCCTTCACCGCTGACGAGGCACGAGAGCTGCTGAGGCGGGCCGGCGTCGAGCTGTCCGAGCACGCACTGCAGGCGATCGTTGCCCGGACTGAGGGCTGGGGGGCCGGGCTGCGGTTCGCTGCCGTGGCCCTCGACCGGAAGCACGACCGGGAACGTGCCGCCCTGGACTTCAGAGGGCACACCGGCAACGTGGCGGAGTACCTCATTGCCGAGGTGCTCGATGCGCAGCCGCCGGGGGGGCGCCGGCTTCTGCTGGAGACCAGCGTGGTCGACGACCTTCGGCCCGGGCTGACCGAGGCGCTTGCCGGGCCGCAGGCACATCGCCTGCTGGACCTGCTCGTCCGTGGCAACGCCTTCCTCCAGGAGGTCCCGGACTCCCCGGGCCTCTACCGCTGTCAGCCACTGTTCCGCGACCTGTTGCGAGCGCAGCTGGCCTACGAGCTGCCGGAGAGGGTGCCCGAGCTGCACACCGCCGCGGCATCGTGGCTGGCCGGCGAGGGTTTCGTGGAGGAGGCGGTCCGGCACTCCATCACTGCCGGCGACTGGGCCGGCGCGGCTCGCCACCTGATTGACGGCCTCGCCATCGGGCGGCTTCTGCTGCCGGGCGGCGACGCCCTCGCCGCCGTGCTGGCACGTCTTCCTGACGACACGGACGGGGCGGCGGCCACACTGGTGCGAGCCGCGCTGGCGATGGCGGTGCTCGACCTCGACACCTGCGAAGAGCAGCTGCTTCGCGCTGAGGCTCAGCTGGATGGTGTCCGGTCTCCGCGCTGGAGTGCATCGGCGCTCGCACTGCAGACGGTGAGGCTGACCCACGCTGCGGCCCGGGGTAACGTCGAACAGGCTCTGGCGGCAGCCTCCTCCGCGGAACGCTTTCTGCAGATGCAGGGGAGCAAGCGGCTGGTTGAGCACCCCGAGCTGCTGGTCCTGATCGAGTCGGGCAAGGGTGCTGCGTGGCTGGCCGCGGGTCAGCTCGATGACGCCGTGGAGGCGTTCGGTGCCGCTGCCCGCGCTGCCGACCGGCCTGGCTGTGAGTACTCGCTGATCAGGTGCCTGGGCCATCTGGCCCTGCTCGCCGCGATGCGCGGACAGCTGCGCAGGGCGGCCGAGCTGGCCGCGCGGGTATCGGTCGTGCAGCAGGAGTCGCACCTGGATGCGGCCTCGTGCCCGAGCGTCGCGGTCGCCCTTGCCTGGGTGAACACCGAGCTGTACGACCTCCCGGCTGCCCGCCGTCATGCCCAGCGGGCGGCCGAGGCGATGCCGTTCGCCAGTGACCCGACGTCGAGCGTGATGCTCGCTCTGGTCGACTCACGGGTGCGACGGGCGCGTGGTGATCTGGAGGGCGCCCTCGCCCGCATCGTCGCCGCCCTGGCCGAGGGCCCGCTGCTCCCGGCCTGGCTGCAGGACGTCCTGCGCATCGAGGAGGCCGAGCTCAACGTGGCCGACGGACAACCGGCACTCGCCGTGCAGATGGTCGAGGGGCTGTCCGAGCCGGAGAGCCCGGAAGGTGTGCTCGTCCTGGCACGGGCGCGGAAGGCCGCTGGTGAGGTCTTCGAGTCGCCGGCCAGTACGCTGCGCAACGCGTCGGCCTCCCTGCCGATCCGGGTCGGTGGCTGGCTGCTCGAGGCGACCAGTCAGCTGGATGGCGGGGAGGAGCTGCGAGCGGGGCAGGCGCTGGAGCGTTCCCTCCGGCTGGCTGCTCCCGAGCGGCTGAGACGTCCCTTTCGGGAGGCCTCGCCGCAGGTACGCAGGCTGCTGCGCGGCGATCCACAGCTGGCCGCCGAGCATGGCTGGCTAGGGGCTTCGACGCTGGATGATGTCCACCCCTTCATCCAGGCCCGGCGAGACCCGGAGCCAGATCCCGGCGGTGAGATTCGGGCGTCCGGACCGCTGCTCGAGGCGCTGACAGAGAAGGAGCGTGAGGTCCTCGGTCATCTTGCCGCCCTGCTGACCACCGACGAGATCGCAGGCGCCATGTTCGTGTCCGTGAACACGGTGAGAACCCACGTCCGCAACATCCTGCGCAAGCTCGACGCCTCACGTCGCAACGAGGCGGTACGCCGCGCCCGTGAGCTCGGGATCATCGTCGGCTGGACGACTGAGGAGCCCGCAGGAGGCTCACGACCGGCCTGAACTACCGCAGACGAATTCATCCGCCGCGGATGAGGCTGCCCCCTGTGGACGGGAAGAGTCTTGAAGTGCTTTATCCCTTCGTTGAAGGAGGCATCATGGCTGGAACGACGTCTACGTCGGGTGGCGGCGCCACGGTTCCCAGGCAGTCCATGGAAGGGTCCGAGGTCACCGGGTGGGTCGGCTGGATCGTCTTTGCCGGCACCATGATGATGATCCTCGGCGTGTTCCACATGTTCGAGGGCCTTATCGCTCTGTTCCGCCACACTCAGATCGCCTTCCCCACGTCCGGGCTCACCGTCCAG